>JBKDZY010000673.1:0-8677 GCA_047971765.1 Hyphomicrobiaceae bacterium
TCCCGGTAGCGGGCCTTGATTTCGTCATCGGTCGCCGATGGATCGAGGCCCAGCACGGTGTAGGGATCGGCGGCCTCGGCGACGAACAACGAGCGTACCCATCTGAACTCGGCAGGTCCGACGCCGAGCAGGTCTGCGACCGAGCGGAGAAATGCATCCTCCTTCTCGTGCAGGACGCCGTCTGCGGCCGCGATCACGAACAAGCCTTCCAGGACGTCGCGCTTCAGGTCGGGGCGGCCAGCGAGTGCCTCGGCGATCTGGCGGGCGTAGGTTTCGTAGCCGGCCATGTCCTGCTGGGCGAGCGCGAAGACGCGACGGACGTTGGCGGCCTCGCTGTCGGGGAAACGGCAGACGCGGTGGAACGCCTCGATCTCGTCGTCCATGACGACGCCATCGGATTTCGCCATCTTGGCGGAGAGGGCGACCATGGCGATGGTGAAGGTGACACCGAAGGGCATGGCGGCGGGGTCATCGCGGTTGCCGCCGATCACGTCGGCAAGGGCATTGCCACGGATTGCTTGTGCCAGTCGATTGACAATGCCGGTCCAGATGCTCATGGCGCCCGTTATGCCTGCGCATCGTCTGTTCGCCAAGGGGTTATGGGGGAGGCAGATACAGCCGTTCTGCAGTGCCGTGGCGTGGTTGCGACGGCCCGCCCGTACCCTGCCGCCGGAAACCGGGCCAATTGGCCCGGCCGGTTTTTCGCCTTCGCCTATATGCGCGCTGGGCTGGCCGGCTATGACCGGCTGGTGGCGAGCACCTGGTCAGCCTGCTTGCCAGTCAGTTCGGCCAGATGGTCGAACTTCGCAGTGAAGGTGCCCACCCCCGAGGTGGCCGAACGCAGTTCCACGATCAGGTCCTGGATCTCGCTTTCCGGCATCCGGGCCAGGACGATGTCCCATCCGTGCCAGCCTTCCCGCGCGTCGAAGCCCAGGATCTGGCCACG
Source organism: Hyphomicrobiaceae bacterium (assembly GCA_047971765.1). Taxonomy (GTDB): domain Bacteria; phylum Pseudomonadota; class Alphaproteobacteria; order Rhizobiales; family Hyphomicrobiaceae. Next base: position 947 of record JBKDZY010000673.1, read on the forward strand.
CCGCTGCGAGATCATGGCGTTGATGCGGGCCGTCGCATCCGTCGGAACCGAAATCTCGACGTGCATGATCGGTTCCAGCAGCACCGGTTGGCACTTGGGCAGGCCCTCGGACATGGCAAGCCTGCCGGCCTGGCGGAAGGCCATGTCGGAACTGTCCACCGAATGGTAGGACCCGTCGGTGAGCGTGACGGCAACATCGACCACGGGGAAGCCGAGAGGGCCGTGCTTCAGGTAGTCCTTCACGCCGATTTCAACGGACGGGATGAACTGTTTCGGCACCACGCCGCCATGGATCTTCTCGTCGAACTGGAACCCTTCGCCCCGGTCGCGGGGGGTGATCTCTAGCACGACGTCGCCATACTGGCCGTGGCCACCGGACTGCTTCTTGTGGCGGCCGCGGATGGTGATGGGCTGACGGATGGTCTCGCGGTAGGGGACCTGCCGCGGCCGGGTATCCGCCTCGATGCCGTATTTCTGTTTCAACCGCTCGAGCGTGACACGCAGATGCATCTCGCCCTGGCCCCAGAGAACCATCTGATGGGTTTCCTGGGCATGATCCAGGCGCAAGGACCCGTCCTCCTCCACGGCCTTGGTGAGCGCCGTCGTGAGCTTGACCTCGTCCTTGCGGTCCTTCAGTTCGATCGCCATTCCAAGAACGGGCGCCGGATAGGCAGGAATGGTGACCTGGGGAACAGGTTTCCGGTCGGTGGTGATGGTTTCGCCGGTCGTGAGTTTTTCCAGCCGGCCCAGGGCCACGGTGTCACCAGCGGCACCGTCTTTCCGCTTCCTGGTTTCCTGGCCGACGATCGAGAATACGCCGGCGATGCGTTCCTCGTCGGTCATGCCCTGCACCGTGTCGCCTTCCTGCATGGCGCCGGTGAGGATGCGGGCAAGGGACAGCTTGCCGCCGTGTGTCGAATGGATGGTCTTCATGATCACGGCGGAACTTTCCGTTCCGTCGAGACCCAGCCGGCGGGCGGTGTCGGCGACGAACGGCGCTTCGTGGCGGATGGCCTTCAACAATCGCATGATGCCGTTGCCGTGGATGGCGGAGCCGACCAGTACGGGGCAGATTAGGCCGTCCTTCAATTCACGGGCCAGATCGTCGAAGACGCGGTCGCGTGGCGGCGTCATGTCCGACAGGAGCTGCTCGAGGAGCTCGTCATCGTAGTCGGCAAGCTTTTCGAGCATCTCGAAGCGCGCGGATTTTTCGCGATCCTGCACGGTACCGGGCATTTCGATCACTTCGGATGCGGCATGCTCGCGGTAGACGAAGGCCCGTTCGAGCGCCAGATCGACAAAGCCGGTGGCGATGCCATTCTCCCAGATGGGGATGTGTCTCAGGACGAGCGGCTTGCTGCTCGCGGGCTGCAGCATCGGCAGGATCTCGCGCACGGGCATGGAGAAGCTGTCGATCTTGTTCAGGAACAGGAAATGAGGAATGCCGCGGTCTTCAATCTGCTTGATGATCACCTGCAGCGCGGGAACACGCTTGGGATCGGGCTCGGTGACGATGATGGCCGCGTCACTGGCTGCAAGGACGGCATTGGCTTCAGCCTGGAACTCGATGGATCCGGGGCAGTCCAGGAATGTGAACCGGTCACCCAGGAATTCGATGTCAGCAGCATTCAACTCGACGCTCATGCCGTGCTGGCGGGCTTCTGTGGATGCATCGCCAACGGTGTTGCCGTCGGTTATGGTGCCTTGGCGCGAGATGGCGCCGGTGCGATGCAGAATTGCCTCGAGGAGAGTGGTCTTGCCCGACATGAAGGGCCCGACGAGTGCGATGCAGCGGGCACTACGGCCCGCCCCGCCATCGGCATTACCCATGGCTTCGCTCCTTTGTCTCTCAGGCAGGGGGACGCATTGGCCGCGCCCCGCGCCTGAGTTCAAGGTCGCGGCGTTTTCATGTTGACCTAGCGTGGCCGTCGAGCGCAAGCCGAAAGATGGCACTTTTCTGTCGCAACCTGCACAAAAACAGCTTGACGCCAGGGCGACGTGCGCTAGCTCCTGCGCGGCTGGTGGGTGGGGGAAATCATCGTGCGGACAAAATCTCGGATCAAATCAGCGCGCGGGACACCGGCGGGACGGGCGTGAACGCAAGGGGACAGGACATGGGTGGAAAGACGATTTGGCGCCTGGCGTTTGCGGCGGCCATGGTTTTCCCGTTCGCGGGTGGCGCGGTTGCGATCCAGGAAGGCAAGCACGAGAAGGTCAGGCTGAAGGCCTGCCAGAAAAGTTTCTGTCAACTCGTCACCGGCAAGGCATCGGACAAGGGCCCCTTCACCTGCGACCTGAAGAAGACCTGGCGGAAAAAGGACCTGAAGGACGGATCGAAGCAGGGCAAGGTCTCATGGCTGTTCGGCGACGCCAGCTGTTCGTTGCATCTGAGATTGTCGCGCAAGGCTGTCACCTCGGCGTTGAAGGACCAAAGCGCGACTGTGCATTTTGCCGATCATGCGGTGACCTGCTTCATCGACGACGGCAAGAAAACGAAGAAGGTGACTGGGGTACTGGCGCCGAAAGTGCAGTTCGAAAAAGGAAAAGTCTCGCGCGTCTGGGTCAATCTCAAGAAGGTTGATGGGCCAATGTTCATGAAGGGGTTGGCGTTCGCGGCGGCCGGCCTTGAAGACAAGGTCGGGATCTTCAACAGTAAGCTGGCGAAGGCGATCAACGACATGATCTATGAGAAGTGTCCGAAGGTCGTGTCCGGCAAGTAAAGCGTTGCCGTTTGCGTGCGATTTCTGCCCCTGCCTGTTGCGGAGCATTGCCTTGAAGGGCAACGGGCGGCGGGGCGAACACGATCATTCGCCTTCGCCTTTGCTTTCACCATTGTCCAATCTGTCAAAGGGCGTGTTCTCGCCGATGGACATGGCGGCGATGCGCGAGACGTGCGTCATGGGGAGGCCGCTTTCGCGCGCCCAGGCCAGCATCATCTGCTGCGCCTTCACCAGATCGCGCTTCGAGGTCGGCATTTCGGCGATGCCGGCGCCGGCATCACGCAGGCAGGCAACAACATCGCGCGAGAGGACAAACCCGTCCCAGCCGATGTAACGAAGGAAATACTGCCCAGTCATGCCGCCGAGCCGCTTGCCGCGTTTCGAGAGCAGGGCCAGCAGGCCCATCTGGTCATCGGGCGGCCAATTGGCGAGGAAATGGCCGAAACTTCCATGCTTGTTGGCAATGTCGGCGACAAAGTGGGCGTTGTGGCGCACGGCCATGATCTTCTGGGGGTGACGGACGATGGTCTCGTCGCCTGCCAGGGTCTCCCAGTATTCGTCCGGCTCGAAGCACAGCCGGTGGACGTCGAAGCCCTGGAAGGCGATCTCGAAACCAGGCCATTTCTGGCCGATGACCCGCCACACGAAACCGGAGCAGAAGATGCGGCGGGTCATCTCGGCCAGTGCGCGATCATCGGGGACGTGGGTGAGGGCCCTGCGGTCCGGCACGTCGGGCAAGAGTTGCGCAAGGGCCTTGGTGCCGCCCTTTCGCGCCTCCGCCCGCTTGCGGATGGTCTTGAAGGGGATCATCCCGAAGCTCCGGTGACGGGTGGCCCCTTGAGCTCGACCGAATTGCCTTCCGGATCGGAAATGTACATGGATGGGCCCTGCCCCTCGGCTCCGTAGCGGGAGACGACATCGCCGGGTGCGACGCCGTGGGCGGTGAGATGGGTCTGCAAGGCCTTTTCATCGAACGGCTCGATACGGATGCACAGGTGGTCCATGGTGCGGCCTTCCTGGCCGGGTGCGCCGCCGCCCTTGCGGCCCAGTTCGCCTGCGATGTCAACCAGATCGATCAACGCGGTTCCGGCGCGCAGTTGCGTCAGGCCGATGGCTTCCTGCACCTTTTCAAGCTGGCAGCCGAGCACGTCGCAATAGAAGCGCTGCATGCGTTCGACATCGCTGGCGCGCAGGACGACGTGATCCAGTCCCAGAGGGGCGAATGGGTGCGGGGTGGTCATGGTGTCCTCTCTTTCTCCGATTGTGGCGGCAGCCCCGGGCCTGGTTCATGGTCCGGGGTGTTAACCGAAGGGGCGTGGCGTTGACGCGCTGACACCCATTGCGGCTGGCTGGCAGTCTGGTCTCGGGTTTAAAATCATGGCATCAGAGCGACCCTGATCCTCTCTCGCCAACCAAGGAGTATTGGACGATGACCGCAGACGTCGAGACCATCATCATCGGTGCCGGTGTCGTCGGCCTTGCCATCGGGCGGGAACTCAGTCTCCGTGGTCAGAGTGTCATGGTGCTGGAACAGCATGACATCATTGGCTCTGAGACGTCTTCGCGCAACAGCGAGGTGATTCATGCGGGGATCTATTATCCTCCGGGATCGCTCCGGGCAAAGCTGTGTGTCGAGGGCAAGAAGCAGCTCTACCGGTTCTGCGCCGAGAATGGCGTGGAGCACAAGGCGATCAGCAAACTGCTGGTGGCGACCAATGATGGGCAGGTGCCCAAGCTCAAGGCCATCCAGGAGACGGCCATCAAGAACGGGGTCGATGACCTGGTGCCGCTGACGGCGGACGAGGCGCGCAAGCTCGAACCCGAGGTCTCGTGCGTGGCCGCGATGCTGTCGCCGTCAACCGGCGTTGTCGATACGCACGGGCTTATGCTGGCGCTGCAAGGACATGCGGAGACGAATGGTGCACAGGTCGTGCTCAACACCAAGGTCGAACGCATCGGGATGACGCCATCGGGCGACTATGCGGTGGTGCTTGCGGGCGACGAGGCCTCGACGGTGACGGCAAAGAACCTCGTGGTGTCGGCGGGGCTGCACGCCTCGAAGTTGGCGCAGACGTTCCCGTGGTCGGGCAACTATCGTCCGCCCGAGACCTACTATGCGGTTGGCCAGTACTATGCGCTCGATGGTCGCTCGCCGTTCGGGCGGCACATCTATCCGATGCCGGACGGGGCGTGGCTCGGGCTCCATGTAACTGTCGATATGGGCGGGCGATGCAAGTTCGGCCCTGATATCGAGTGGATCCCCGAGATCGACTATTCGTTCGACGAAACGAAACTCGAGAAGTTCCTGGGGTTCATCAAGACCTACTATCCAGGCCTCGATCCTTCGAAGCTCCACGCCGACTACACGGGAATCCGGCCCAAACTCTACCGTGAAGGTGAGCCGGTGCCGGATTTCTTCCTGCATGGCAAGGAAACGCACGGGCTTGATGGCCTGATGCTGCTGTTCGGCATCGAAAGCCCCGGGCTGACGTCATCCATGGCGCTCGCGGAACTGGTGGCCGACAGGCTGCGCTGAGCGGGGCTCTCGCATGTTGCTCTCGCCAGACGGCCGTTGAGAGTGCCAACATGGCGCGGGTGCTTTGGGCACGCGAAACCGGCTGGAGGATCGACGATGGATTTGGGTTTGAAAGGCAAGACTGTTGTGATTACCGGTGGCTCCAAGGGCATCGGTGCGGCCTGTGGCGAGGCGTTCGCCGCGGAGGGGGCCAACATTGTTCTGGTCTCGCGCACGGCCGAGGCGCTCAAGGCTACTGGCGACGGGATCCGGTCCCGGCATCAGGTTACTGTCACCACCCATTCGGCGGATCTTTCCAGGTCGGATGAGCGCGCGACGACGTGGGCCAAGTTCCAACAGGCTGACATTCTCGTCAACAATGCCGGCGCCATCCCAGGCGGCAGCATTCTCGACCTGACCATGGAGAGGTGGACCGAATCCTGGCAGCTCAAGGTGTTCGGCTACATCCACATGACGCAGTTGGCGTTGAAGTCGATGCAGGAACGCAAGGCCGGCGTGATCGTCAACATCGTTGGCATGGCCGGTCCGGCGCCGCGCTGGGACTATGTGGCGGGTTCAACCGGCAATGCGGGGCTCAATGCGTTCACGAAGGCGGTCGGCTCGCGGTCGGTGGATTTCGGTGTGAGGGTGTTCGGCATCAATCCGGCGGCGACGCGCACGGATCGCATCACGACGCTATCGAAGGCGCGCGCCAAGACCATGCTGGGCGACGAGAACCGATGGGAAGAAACGCTTGGCGATCTGCCGTTCGGGCGTCTCAAGGAACCCGAGGAGGTTGCCGCGTTGGCCGCCATGCTGTGCGCACCGCAGGTAGCCTATCTGTCCGGCACGATGATCGATCAGGACGGTGGCGGTCAATTCCGGAAATAGGTGTGCGTCGGAAGGTGCGCCGCATCGCGCTTGATCCGTGCGTCTTGGCCGCGTGCCGACGTCCTGCTGTGGCCGGGTGGGACTTCCATCCGGGTTTGCCACAGCGAGTTGTCTGACGACGATCTCGTCGGCCGCGCAGGCATACAGGCGTTCTTCAAGCGGCAGGCGAAACGCTCGCTTTCGTGCGTGTGTCGAATCCGGAAGCCCAGAAGTTCACAATAAAAATGAAGGCTGGCGCCGAGGTCGCTGACAATCAGCTCCGGCACCAGCCCGTCGTGATTCCGCCCGGCTTCGGGCATTGCCTCAGCCCTTCTTTTCGAACAGCTCGGCGTGGGTTCTGGCCATCAGGTCACCGCGCCATGAAGGGATCTTGAACTCCCAGCCCTTGGCCTTGTCGTTGAGGGCTTCGGCCTCCTTCCTCGCCTTGTCGTTCTTGCCTTCGGCGGTGAAGGAGATCCAGCGGTCCTCGCCATCCTTGTGGACACGGAAGGTGAGCGACAAGCCGTCCTTGTCCTCGATCCTGGCGACCGAGACGGTGTTGCCGACCGGCGTGCTGTCGAGTTTGCGCACGTCGTCGAACTCGAGCAGGGAGAAGCCATCGGGAATGTCGTCGAGGCGGGCGTCCTTCTTGAGGACTTCGCCGGCTGGCATGTCAACGACATGGTATTTCGCCTTGTCCTTCTCCGCCTTGGGAGGCGTTGGGGACTTCTCCAGCTTGGCCTTCTCTTCGTCCTTGTTGGGCGCAGGCGTGGCGGGTTCCGGCGGAGGGCCCTTGGCGATGACGATCGGTTTCTCGCCAGCCGGTGTCAGGACAACCTTTTCGATATCGTCCTTGTCCACCTTGAAGAGCGACACATCGGTCCAGTCCGTGATGTTCGAGCTGATCTTGGCGTCGCCGGTTGCAAGCCAGCTCTGGTTTTCGTTGGCATTGCGCACGTATGTGCCGCCGCGACCCGAGCCGAAGGCATCGTAATGGGTCTTGCCGAAAACAAGATCGGCCATGACGCCGTTCGATCCGTTGAGCAGGCGGACCCGTTTCGATTTGGCATCCTTGCCGGCAGGATCCTCGAGTTCCAGCAAGCCCAGCTTGTCCTTGAGAGAGGTCTTGGGCTCGACGAGCTTTGAGTCGGCGAGGGCGAGCAGGAGTGTGCGGACTGCGGCGAGCCTGGCCGGATAGCCTCCCTTCTCCCTGAGTTGCCAGCCCTTGTCGCCCTGGGCGATGGTGAGCGTCTTTCCGCCCTGGGTGATCTCGATGGCCTTCACGTTGGCCAACTTGCTCGACAGGCCGGGCACGAGGGCAGCGCCTTCGATGCTTTCGTTGGACCACCGGTTGGTGCTGGCATAGACGGCGAGCGCTGCGATCACGGACAGGAAAGCGGCGACCGCGAGGCCGATGAAATGTTGCGGCTTGATCACGAGTGGTCCCCCTTTTTGCCGGTTCCCGTCCCGTTGCGGCGGCGCCCGACGGCACCGATGCCGATGCCGATGGCGCCAATGAGCAGCGGAATGGCGGCAATGTTGAAGAATTTCAGCCAACCGTCGAGATGGTCGATGTCGCGGCGCAGAGCGACCTTGACCTCGCGCAGATCACGCCGGACCTGGAGC
>JBKDZY010000674.1:0-3768 GCA_047971765.1 Hyphomicrobiaceae bacterium
CCACAACATGGCCGCCAGAAACAGACTGAGCGAGAGCAGCGCCACGAAATCGAGGAAAGCCTTGAATGAGGTCGGCACCAGCAGATAGATGCCGTCGATCCGCACGTTGACACGATCCAGCAGACCCTGGGCAAAAGCCCACGAAGTCGAAATCGCGAATGCATAACCGGAAAGTTCGTCGGCGCCTTCGAGAGAAAAATTGGCAAATTTGCGGGCGAGAATGTCGAACGTGACGATGAAGGCGGTGATCATCATCATGGCGCCGCCGATCCAGGTGGCGGCTCGCGATACTCGCCTCGCACCAGCGAGAAGCGTGTCAAGCATGCGCGGCTCCGTTGATCCGGAGCCATCGGAGCGTGGCGCCCGGCAGATGTCGAATTGTCGGGAGAACATGAAGGGACAAGAGCGGGCGGCACAGTGATGTGCCGCCCGCCTGAACCTAGTGGGCTTTTGCGGTCAGGCCAACCACTTTGCCGACCGTTTCGTTCCACTTTTTGACGCATTCGTCGCCGCAGCGCTTGGCCCACGCCGACAGGACGTCTTTCTCGACAACGGCGTTGAGGGCCTTGCGATCCTCCGGCGTCGGCGTGACCAGCTTGATGTGGCCGGGTTCACCGAAGCGGCATTTGCCGCCCTGTCCGGTATTGCAGATGAGGCCCTGCTCGTCGTTCTCCTTGACGCCGATCCAGGCCTTGCGCTCGAACTCGGCGAACTCCTTCTTGAGGAATTCCTGCGTCGGCTTGTCGAGGCTGTTCCAGCGCCGCAGGTTCATCGCCGCGAAGCTTGGCGCCCAGCCGAGACCAGCCTTGTAGACGTTGGTCACGACATCCCGCCACTTGGCGTCATAGGCCGGCAGGGTGCCGGTGATGCCGCAGTCCGCCACACCCTTCTGCAACGCCGGGACGACTTCCGCGAAGCTGATGGTGACTGGAACGCCACCCAGGCCCTTCACGAGATCGCCCATGGATGAGCCATAGACGCGGGTCTTCATCCCCTTGAGGTCGGACAGCTGGTTGATGGGCTTGGCGCACCAGAACTGCTGGCTCGGATAACCGAACATGGCGAGCAGCTTGACGCCGTACTTCTTCTCGAATTCGGCAGCCACCACGTCACGGTAGACTTCGGTTGCCTTCTTGGCCTCCGCGAACTCCGGCATGACGCCGGTGAGGTCGATACCTTCGAGCGCCGGCGATTTCGAGGCCGCGTAGGCCACGACACCGGCAACGATGTCATAGACGCCCTTGCGGGTCAGATCGACGATCTCGAAACCCGAAAGACCAAGTTCCGTAATGGACTTGATGTCGACCTTCACCTTGCCGTCGGAGTCGGTGGTGATCTGCTTGGCGAAGAAGGGCTGTTCGATTTCCTTGTAGTGCGTCGTGAAATTCCAGGTCCCCACCATCTTGAAATTCTGTTTCGACGGTCCCTGCGCATATGCAGGTGTGAACCCGAAGGTAGCCATAGCCAATGCTGCGCCCGTAAGCGCCTTGAGTGCTCTCATTCATACACCTCCCTTTGAGTGAGCTTTTTTTGAGCACTTGTCTTTTGGGGCGGCTATTCACCGCCTGACACGCATCATCCGGTTAAAGCCGGCTTCTGATTGCGCGTGCGCATTTATAGCAGTCCCAGTGGACTTGGCGAGGGGTGGGAAAGCCTGAATCCAAGGCAATCCCGTGAGTTGGCCTCCATTTGCACCCGGTGCATGAGTACGCAGGAACACGTCCCGGATATTGAACGCTTTCCGTGACGCTAATTATGACGACCACTGCGAATGGCTGGTGAGCCCCCGGAAAAGCCGGGAATTCCTGAGTTTTAGCCGACCGTGTTCGCGGCCTGGAATGCTGAACCAGTTGGTTTTATTGCTTTTGCATCACTTCAGGAAAGCCAGCCGCAATGGGGGACAATTGGTTGTTTGGATATTCACCTCCAGCGGCGAAAAAAATTCCAATGGAATGGAACGAGCCGTAAACGCGCCTGGGAGAATCTATTTTAATTGGGCAATAAGACGTGAACGTATCATGGCGCCGAGTTTTATGGCGTGTCCGGTTCAGGTGGAAACGCTCAGGCCGCATGCTCCGCGCCCGCCCCCGCGCAGGATCAGGCCTTTGGCCTGATGTGGTCCGTGAGCTCCAACAACCTGTGCCGGGAGAGGCTTTGCCCGAATTGGCCTAGGGAACTTTCACCCGTCGGTGCGCATTTATCGGAATGAGATTTCTCACACGTTGCAACTGTGCATCGGCGACATGGGCGCTCGCGAAGCCCGTACCATCCGAGGCGCGCGCCACCACATGCCCCCATGGATCGATAATCAGGCTGTGCCCGTAGGACTGCCGGGTGGTGCCCGCGCCATCCACGAACGGTCCATATTGTCCCGGCGCAACGATGTAGCACTGGGTTTCGATCGCGCGCGCCCTCAGCAGAACCTCCCAATGATCCTTGCCGGTCTGCACGGTAAAGGACGAGGGCACCATGATGATGTCGGCGCCCTGCTTGGCCAGGTTGATGTAGAGCTCGGCGAAGCGCATGTCGTAGCAGATGGTGCAGCCGACCTTCAGCCCCTCGAGGTCATAGATGACGACATCGGTGCCCGGCCGGATGGTGTCGCTTTCGTTGTAGGCAATGCCGTCCGGTGTGGTGATGTCGAACATGTGGATCTTGCGATAACGCGCCACCTCCTTGCCATCCCGGTTGAACGCACATGTGGTGTTGTAGACCTGTGTCGTCGATCCAGGGATGGCCTCGATCATGCTGCCGCCATGTATCCAGATCTTGTGCTGGCGGGCGAGGCGGGACAGCAGCTCCCAGGCGGGTCCACCAGGGAGCTGGTCGGCTTCCCGAACCTTGTCGGCGGTGGTACCGCCACGCCAGCTCCACACTTCCGGCAGAACGATGACGTCCGGCCGGTCCGCTGCAACGGCTGCCTCGATCAGTGTCTGGGCTTCCGCCATGTTCCGGGCCTTGTCCGAGACAGAGTTGATCTGGATGACTGTGAATTTCATTATGGATGCCTCCCTGGTCGAACCCCGTATATGTGACAGGCGAACGCCGGCCCGGAAGGCTGGCACCCTTGCGTGACGGCCTGGCTCGCATACGATGAAGTTGGAAACGGCTCAAGGAGAATGGCATGTCCGAGATCAGATCGCAGTTCCTGTTCAAGTTGACGGCATCGGTCAATCGGCTCTGCGATGTCGGCGCCGTGCCCGCGGGGACCCGCCATGTGGACCTGCTCGGCGCCGGCACGTTTGAGGGGCCGCGCCTGAAAGGAGAACTGCTGGATGGCGGCCTCGACATGAAAACCATACGGGCGGATGGAGCCGTCATCCCCAATGTCCGGCTGGTCCTGAAGACCGATGACGATGCACTCATCTTCATGCACTATACGGGCATCCGTTGCGGCCCCCCTGAGGTGATGGCTCGCATCGCAGCCGGCGAAGTCGTCGATCCCAAGGACTACTACCACCGCAGCACACCCTACTTCGAAACCGCATCGCCAAAGTATGCCTGGCTCAACCGCATCGTGTCGGTGGGGCACGGATGGCGCCAGGGGGACCGTGCCGGCTACGACGTCTTCGAGATCCTGTAACCACCACGTGGCGAGGGACCCATCGCCGGCCCGGATCGAGCGCCGCCAGCTCTTCCTGCGACAGCTCGATGGAAGCGATTTTCTCCGGCAGCGAAACAGATGCTTGGCCAACGCCGCGCGCCGCGAGAACTGATGGGCACCGACATCTCCCCAGCCAGCAAATGAGGATCCAACTACAAGTCTCA
>JBKDZY010000675.1:0-10306 GCA_047971765.1 Hyphomicrobiaceae bacterium
GACACCTCGAAATTGCCGATACGCTTGATGCCACGGACCAGGTCGGCCGCCTGCGCATAGCCGCCGGGATGCGGTTCGTAGCGCGTGCCGACGCCGGCCTGGGGATCACCTCTCAGCGCCACGACATGGCGCACGCCAGCTTCGGCGTAGTCGCGGATGACCTGATCCACCTCCTCGCAGGTGGCGTTCACGCACGTCACGTGAGCGGCCGGCTTCAGCTCCGTTTCGTTGACGAGCCGGGAAACGGTTGCGTGTGTGCGCTCGCGGGTCGAGCCGCCAGCCCCGTAGGTGACCGACACGAACTGTGGTGCGAGTGGCGCCAGGCGGCCGATCGCGGTCCACAGCGCCTCCTCCATCTTCTCCGTCTTGGGGGGGAAGAACTCGAAGGAAACATCAATATCGCCATTGCCGACAATTCGGCTGCGGCGTTCATTCAACGTGGCCATGGGGTCAAGCCTCTATCGTGCTTTGCTCACCTCGAACCTTCGGACGTGCCGCCACGCCGCCGTTCCTGGCGGTCCACAGCGTCACTGTCAGCCGGCCGGCAGCGCCGTCTTCCGACTGCTCGAGACAACGGGTTGCAACAAGATCAAGTTCCGCATCGGCAAGCCACTGCTCCATCTGTGCATTGGCTATGCCGAGCCGCTCGTGCGCAAAATCCTCGCGCAGGAAGTTCAGATTGTGTGGGGCGAAATCGACGATCACCATGCGGCCGCCCGGCGCGAGAACCCGGGCGGCTTCCTTCATGGCGAGCGCGGGCTCGGTGAGGAAGTGCAGCACCTGGTGCATGACCACGGCATCCGCCTCGCCATCGTCCAGGGCCAGATCGTAGAGGTCGCTGTGGCGCACGCTGGCCTTGTCGTTGCCCAGCGCCTCGATCCGGCCGCGGGCATACGCCAGCATCGAATGGTTGATGTCAAAGCCGATGGCGCGCTCGTAGTGGCCAGCGAAGAGCTCCAGCATCCGGCCGGTGCCCGTACCGAGATCCACCAGCAACTGGAACGGCCCTTCATCCAGGGCATCGCGCACCGCCACCTCGACATCATCCTCCGCGACATGCAGGGCCCGGATGCGGTCCCATTCCGGTGCATTGCGCTGGAAGTACTCCTGGGCCGCCGCTTCGCGCTCGCGCTTGATGGTCTCGGCACGCACGCGGTCGCGGGCGAGGACCGGGTCATCGAGGTCTATTGCATTGAGAATGGAGTTGACGAACACGCGGCCCGCGCCCCGCTCCGCCAACTGGAAGTAGGCCCAACTACCATCCGGCAACCGCTCCAACAGGCCGGCTTCGGTCATCAACTTGAGGTGGCGCGAGATGCGCGGCTGGCTCTGCCCCAGGATGCGCGTCATGTCCTTGACGCTCAATTCACCATGAACCAGCAGCGCCAGCACGCGCATGCGTGTTGGCTCGGCAACCGCGCGCATCATGGCCAAAACTGTCCGCTGATCCAGCACCAACATCTCCAACTGCTGTTGGCGCGATCAATATAAACATATCTTTATGTGTCAAGCGCGAACTTGATTTTTCATCCGCGCCGCGCTGCGAAACGACCTCCCGGCAAGCCCTGCCGATGCATTTGCGCCATGGTGGAACAACTATAATCCAGCCGTTTAATCGATTGTTTTGGTTAATGGTATTGTAAGTCTCGAGAATTTGGATAGGAACCGGACGGTCGTTTCCAGGGGATAGTGATGGTAATTTCCGCATTCGATAGAGTAACAGCCCACTCGACGCTGACCGAGCTTCCTGTGCGTTTAGAGCAGTCTGCATCCCGCACCGGCGCGTGGGTGCGAGTTCTGCTGCTGATGCCGTGCGCCCTTATCGGGCTGGCGTTCATCGGCTGGCTGACGTGGCATCTGGCGACGACGCCGGACAGCATGGCGCTGCTTGCCGACCGTCCTCTTGCAGCCCTCCAGGTCGCGTTCGGTTCCGCCTTGTGGATGTTCCTCTTTGGCGTTCCGGCCATCACCAACCTGCGGCGGCTGCGTCAGCATCGCCGGATCGAGATCGTCGATGGTGTTGTCCAGGTGGAAGAGCGCGGATTTCTCGGCACCACGACAAGATGGTCGGCCACCATTTCGAGCTTCGAGGGTATCTCCCACCACATCCGTGCCTCTCTCTCGGGCCTGAAGCACGAAGTGGTCCTGGTGAACACCAATCCACACCGCAGCCTGACCTTGAAGATCGGCGAGCGGGTCGAGCAAGCGGACATTGATACGCTCAAGGCCCTGCTGGGTCTGCCCGAGGTTCCTGCCAAGCGCATCTATGACCACACGCCGCCGATTGCCGCCAACCTGGGCATGTCCGGCGAGCCGCAGGCCGCAGCCTGACGCGGTCCGGGTCGCCTCAAGCTTTTCCGGCATGCCACATCGGCGGAGGGTCCCCCTCCGACCGACCTGCCATACTCTATCGGTTCGTGATCTCGACCAGACGAGCGAGAGCTTGTGCCGCCTTGCCCTGATCAATGGACTGTGCCGCCATTTCAACGCCTTGGCGCAGATCCCCAGCCTTGCCCCCCACAATCAGCGCGGCCGCCGTATTCAGCAGAACGATATCCCGGAACGGACCGGGTTTACCTGCCAGGACATCACGGATGGCCGCAGCGTTTGTTTCTGCATCACCGCCTTTGAGGTCCGCCAGCCGGACGGGCTCAAGTCCAGCATCGACCGGCGTGATCTCGAACCGCTCGATGGCCCCGTCCCTGACTTCGGCAATATCGGTCGCGCCTGTCGTGGTCAGCTCGTCCAGGCCATCATGTCCATGCACGACCCAGACATGCTTTGCTCCGAGTTCCCGCAGCACCTGGGCAATCGGCTCGACCCAGTGACGGGAGAAAACGCCGACGACCTGGCGGGTCACGCCAGCCGGATTGGAAATCGGGCCGAGGAGGTTGAACAGCGTGCGGATGCCAAGCTCGGCCCGCACCGGAGCCCAGTTCTTCATGGCCGGATGGTGCATGGGGGCCCACATGAAGCCCACGCCCGCCTCCTTGATGGCCCGCGTCACCACATCCGGACCGACATCGAGCTTCACGCCCAGGGCGCCGAGCACATCCGAAGCTCCCGATTTGGAGGACACGGAGCGATTGCCGTGCTTGGCGATATGGATGCCTGCGCCTGCGGCCACCAGCGAGGAGCATGTCGACACATTGTAGGTTCCATAACCGTCTCCGCCGGTCCCGACGATATCGACCGCGCCTTCCGGAGCCGAGACACGGATCATGCGGGCGCGCATCATCTGCGCGGCGCCAGTGATTTCATCGGCGGTTTCACCGCGCACGCGGAGGGCCATCAGGAACGCGCCCATCTGCGCCTGGGTTGCATTGCCGTCCGTCATGGTCTCCAGCGCGAACCGGATCTCGTCAGGTGTCAGCGTCAGCCGATCCGACACCTTGTGGATGAGCGATTTCAGTGATTGGGTCGACATGGCAATCCGGTCATTGGGTCGTGGCAAGGGCGGGGCGGCACGGTCAGGCGGCGACCCGGCGCGATTTTGCATTGCGGGACTTGGGATTGAACCCGGCCATCCTCAGGAAATTGGCGAGCAGTTCATGGCCCTGCTCGGAGGCGATGCTCTCCGGGTGGAACTGGACGCCATGTACGGGATGGGTCTTGTGGGACAGCCCCATGATGACGCCGTCTTCCGTCTCCGCCGTAATGGCGAGACAATCGGGCAGGCTCTGGCGCTCGACGATCAGCGAGTGATAGCGCGTCACCTCGAACGTCCTCGGCATTCCCTGGAACAGGCCACCGGGCTGGCACGAAATGGTCGAGAGTTTGCCGTGCATCATCTGCGGCGCACGGATCACCTTGCCGCCGTAGGCCTGCCCGATGGCCTGATGGCCAAGGCAGACCCCGAGTATAGGTATCCTGCCGTCCGCGGCCTTGATGAGATCAAGGCAAATGCCCGCTTCGTTGGGCGTGCATGGGCCGGGTGACAGCACGATGCCTGATGGCTGCATCGCCAACGCCTCGGCAACGGTCATCTTGTCGTTGCGGACGACTTCCGGGACGGAGCCCAATTCACCCAGGAAATGCACGAGGTTCCAGGTGAAGCTGTCGTAGTTGTCGATCAGGAGGAGCATGGCGTCATTCCGGCGGGCTGGGCCTGGTGGATCGTGCGGTAGCGGTTTCTCGACGTGTCGCGCCATCGGCGGAGGTTGTCAACTCGCCCGCCGGCGGCCTGGCGCCGGAAACATCGCCTTGTGGACACCGGAAAGGGGTATTCCTTGTCAGGCTGGCGGCCGGAGACGGAACCTTGCGATGCTCTGCCGTGACCGGCCCGCCCTTTTCGTCCCAGACCACCATAGTTTCGCTTCAGTAGGTCTTCGCGGTAATGTTAGCGGCCTCGCCGCGCGTCTCCTTGACCATGTTCGCGGCGTAGACCGACAGCGCGCGGGCGTCGTTCATCAAGGTCACGAAGTTGTAGCCCGGGTCGAAGCGCTTCCTGGCCGTGGCCGGGCTGTCAGTATGGACGCCTGCGATCAGCCCTTTCGAACGAGTGACTTTTCCGATCTCGGCAATGGCGGCGATCACCTCCGCATCCGACGGATCGAGCGTCGGCGGCTTGCCCATCGCCATGGACAGGTCGGACGGCCCCACATAGACGCCATCAAGCCCCTTCACGGAAAGAATGGACTCAAGGTTCTTGAGGCCGTCGCGCGTCTCGATCATCGCGAACAGCAGCACCTCCTCGTTGGCACCCTGCCAATAGTCCGCACCGGCATACTGGACGGCCCGGTTTGGCCCCATGGAGCGTGTTCCCAGCGGCGGATAACGTCCGAATGACACGAACTGCTCGGCCTCCTCTTTGGTGTTGATCATCGGGCAGATCAGGCCATAGCTGCCGGCATCGAGCAGCTTCATGATGTTCGGAGCATCGTTCCAGGGAACACGGCAGAGCGGCACGGCATCCGTAGTTGAGATCGCCTGCAGCATCTCCACGGCCGACTGGAAATCGACGGGCCCGTGCTGCAAATCAATCGTGACGCTGTCCCATCCGGCGTGCGCATAGACCTCGGCGGCATAGGAGTTGGGGATCGCGCACCAGCCATTGACGATCCTGCCGCCGTCCTTGACGATCTGGCGAAGCTTGTTCTTGCGCATGGCGTTCCTCTCCGAACCAAAATCTTGTTGCAAGACGGGTGGGCAAGGCCCGGCCCTGCCCTTCCACCGGAAAGGCTAGGCCAGCCACCAGAAGCTGCCAACGTTTTTCATGGAATGCGGGTTGGCCATCGCCAGCCAGGCCGGACGCCCTGCATCTGCGACAGGCCTCTTCAGTCCACCGGGCGGACTCTCGGGGGCCGAGCGCGTTCGCTCCCGGGCAAATCGGAGGTCGCGGGCAAACATTCGCGGTCTATTCGGGATAATCGCCCAGCAGGCCGTCGCGACCGCGCCCCTTGCCCGGGCACCATTTCTCGAGCAGCGTTTCCAGTTCGCTGCGATCGAACGGTTTGGTCCGGTAGTCGTCGAGACCGGCATCGAAGCACCGTTTCCTGTCCTCTGCGAAGGCGTTCGCTGTCAGCGCCACGATCGGGGGGCAGGGACGGCCCGCTTCGGCAAAGAGCGCCTTCAATCGCCTGGTCGTCTCCAGCCCGTCCATACCGGGCATATGGATATCCATGAGGATGATATCCGGGACCCTGCCGTTGTCCTGCAATTGCGTTGCGCAACGCTTGAGCGCCAGCTCGCCGCGCTCGGTGTGCACCACCTTGCAACCCGCCAGTTCGCACATGCGGACGGCCAGCAGGGCGTTGATGGCGTTGTCCTCGACGAGGAGAATATCCGCGCCCTGCTGAGGTTCGTCCCCGTCCCGGGGGCCGGTCCCTCCCGAACGCGGTTCACTCTTTTCCGCTGTTGCCAATTTGGCCTGACCTGGCGGGCGTTCAACCTGGGAGACCAGCGAGGACGGGCGGACCGGGCGCATCAGGTAGGCATCGCAACCAACCGCGCGGTAGGCGCCGAAGTGCTTACGGTCCGATGGTTCGCAGACAATGATGACGCGCAGGTCGTCGCTGGCCGATGACCGAACGGTCCGGATCAGGTCCTTGAGCCCCGGCAGTCCGATCTCGGCATCCGCGACCAGGGTATCGAACGGATGGCCACGACTGGTTTCCGCCGCCAATACGCCTGTCACGTCATCGGGGTTGGCCGTTTCGGCCGCGATATCGAGCGAGGCCAGCACTTCCTTCATGACCTGGCGACGCAAACGGCTGGCGCCGACCAGCAGCACCCGGCGCACACCACTCGCACGCGAACCGGTCATGACCGGACTTGACCTGGCGCTGGTTGCCAGCGCGATCCGGGCGGTGAAGGTGGAGCCGCGGCCTTCCGAGGTTTCGACCGTGATGTCGCCGCCCATGGCGATTGCGAGGCGGCGCGAGATGGCAAGGCCCAGACCGGTACCGTTGCGTTTGCGCGAGACGGCCTTGTCGACCTGTTCGAATTCCGAAAAGAGCTTCGGCAGCAGGTGGCGCGGAATGCCGGAACCGGTATCCGTGATCTCGAAATCAACGTGGATGGCGTGCTCGGCCCTGGGCGCGCCCTGGTCCGCCGGATCCGGTGCGCGGCTGCGGCTGACACGAACCGCCACACCACCGCTGTCGGTGAACTTGACGGCATTGCCGATGAGGTTGGTCAGCACCTGCCGCACGCGCGTCTCGTCGCCCTCGACCATACGGGGGAGCCCGGGCTCGATGCGCCAGGCCAGATCAAGGTTCTTCTCGCCCGCCCGCGCCGACAACAGCTCGACCACGCCCTGCACGCAGATGTCGAGTTCGAAGGGGGCCGGATGGATCTCGAGGCGGCCCGCCTCGATCTTGGCCATGTCGAGGACTTCATCGACGATGGTCAGGAGGTTCTTGGTCGACTGCTGTACGGCATCGACATAGGTCTTCTGCTCGGCGGAAAGCGGCGTGTCCGCCAGCAGCCCCGTCATGCCGAGGATGCCGTTCATGGGCGTCCTGATCTCGTGACTCATGGCAGCCAGGAACCGGGACTTGGCGAGATTGGCGGCTTCGGCCTGGTCACGGGCCTTGGCGAGACTTTCGAGACTGCGGCGCAAGTCGGTCACATCCCGGCCGATCGACTGGATCTCACTGAGATGGCCGTCGCCGTCGTAGGTAGCCTGGAACTCGAACGCAAACCAGCGTGGGCCATCGACCGTCTTGACCAGCTTTTCGCGCCGGACGCGCCTTCCCGTTTCCGGCGGCGTCATGTCAGACGACGGATCACGCTCGATAATGTCGAAGGTGAAGCGGTTGCCCAGCACATCGGACGGCTCGACGCCGAATGTCCGGCAGAACGCCCGGTTCACGAAGGTCAGGCGTCCTGCGCCATCCACACGAGTGATGATCTCGATCTGTGTGTCGAGCAGGTGCCGGTAGCGGCTTTCGCTCTCACCGAGGCTCCATTCCAGATCCTTGAGCTGCTCGATGCCGGAGTGAATGCCCTCCGTCGGGCGGCGTTGCATCACCGCAGACGGCGCGCCGCGCTTCCGGAAAAAAGGCAAAATGGGAGCCAGGCGACGGCCAACAGCCCGCGCCACGACGCCCCACCTATCGGCCCGCTCTGCACTCACTCGAGAAACGCCCCATCTGGACCAACTGAAACCGGATCAGAACACACCCATATTGACAAAGATTTGCTGCATCCTGTTCATGCGGGTCGGATTGCCACGGACGTTCGACATTGCTCCTTTCCCAACCCTTGACCATTGTGTCAGGTTGAAACGGACGCGCTGAAAACTCCGGCCGGGACGAAATCAAACAAGGGAAACGCGTGATGGGACCGCTCAGTGGTTATCGGATCATCGAGATGGCAGGCATTGGGCCTGCTCCCTTCTGCGGCATGCTGCTGGCAGACATGGGGGCGGACATCATCCGCATCGACCGGCGGGCCGATGCCGATCTCGGGGTGCCAGGCCGCGAGCCGAAATTCGACGTCCTCGCCCGGGGACGCCAATCCATTGCCGTCGACGTGAAGTCGGAAGCCGGCCGGGACGTGGTTCGCCGGCTCGCCAAGGATGCCGATGCGCTGATCGAAGGGTTCCGGCCGGGTGTCATGGAACGCCTCGGGCTTGGGCCCGAGGATCTCGCTGCAGTCAACCCCCGCCTCGTCTATGGACGGATGACGGGGTTCGGACAGGAAGGGCCCTATGCGCCGCGTGCCGGCCATGACATCAACTATATCGCTCTGGCCGGGGTCCTGCACTCGATCGGGCGCGCGAACGGGCCGCCCATCCATCCACTGAACCTGGTCGGCGACTATGGCGGCGGCGGCATGTATCTCGCCTTCGGCGTGGTCTGCGCCATCCTGGAAGCCCAGAAGTCCGGCCGTGGGCAGGTGGTCGATGCGGCCATGATCGACGGCTCGGCATCGCTGATGTCGATGTTCCACGGGATGTGGTCGGAGGGACGGTGGAACCCGGACCGGGGCGTGAACATGCTCGATTCCGGTGCGCCCTGGTACGACTGCTACGAGACCAGGGATGGCCTCTACGTTTCCATCGGCTCGATCGAGGCGCGCTTCTACGCCGAGTTGCTGAAGCGGCTTGGACTGGAAAATGCGGGTCTTCCCGACCAGCACGACCGCAGCGGGTGGCCGAAACTGCGCGAGCGGTTCACCGCAGTCTTCAAGACGAAAACCCGGGCCGAGTGGGAAAAGGCATTCGAGGGTTCGGACGCCTGCTTCGCTCCCGTGTTGACGCTGGAGGAAGCCGCGCGCCATCCCCACAACACGCTGCGCAAGGGCTTCATCGAGCGAGACGGCGTGCAACAGCCCGCCCCTGCCCCACGCTTCTCCCGCACCAACGCCGAACTGGCGAGCCCGCCCAAGGCGGTTGGCGCGGATACCCGCACCATTCTGGCGGCTGCCGGCTACAATGAGAGCGAAATCGCCGCTCTCGAGAAGGATGGGGCCGTTGGGCGCGGCGCCTGACCCGCCCTGCCCGCTGCCAGACACGACATCAAGACCAGCAAGGACGACGAAACATGGACTTCGAATTCAGCGCCGATCAGCTCGAGATCAGGTCGGCCATTGAGCGTGTCTGCGCCCAATTCGGTGACGACTACTGGCTCAAGAAGGACCGCGAGGGCGGTTTTCCGGACGAGTTGCATCAGGCCCTGGCCAAGGACGGGTGGCTTGGCATCGCCATGCCTGAGGAGTACGGCGGGTCGGGTCTCGGGATCACCGAGGCGGCACTGATGATGCAGACCATCGCGGAGTCGGGCGCCGGGATGCAGGGTGCATCTGCCGTCCACATGAACATTTTCGGCCTGCATCCGGTTGTCGTCCATGGCACAGAGGAACAGAAGAAGCGCTTCCTCCCGCCCCTCATCGCGGGCCAGGAGAAGAGCTGCTTCGCGGTGACCGAACCCAACGTCGGCCTCGATACGACCCGCCTGAAAACAAAAGCCACGCGCGAAGGCAACCGCTACCGGATCGACGGGCAGAAGATCTGGATCTCGACCGCGCAGGTTGCGGACAAGGTGCTTCTGCTGGCGCGCACGACGGATCTGGACCAGGTCT
This sequence comes from Hyphomicrobiaceae bacterium, assembly GCA_047971765.1. Lineage (GTDB taxonomy): Bacteria > Pseudomonadota > Alphaproteobacteria > Rhizobiales > Hyphomicrobiaceae. Next base: position 9,529 of record JBKDZY010000675.1, read on the forward strand.
CCAAGCCGACCGAGGGCCTCTCGCTGTTCTATACGACGCTCGACCGCAAATACGTGGAAGTGCGGGAAATCGAGAAGATGGGCCGCAAGGCGGTCGACTCCAACCAGGTGTTCTTCGATGGGCTGCCGGTTCCGGTCGAGGACCGCATCGGCGAGGAAGGCAAGGGTTTCCGCCACATTCTCGACGGCATGAACCCCGAGCGCATCCTGATCGCGGCCGAGGCGGTCGGGCTGGGACGTGCGGCGCTCAAACGGGCCACCCAGTATGCAAAAGACCGTGTCGTGTTCGGGCGGCCAATCGGCCAGAACCAGGGGATCCAGCACCCACTGGCGCGTTGCTGGATGAACCTCGAGGCCGCCAACCTTATGGTCTTCAAGGCCGCATCGCTCTATGACAAGGGCAAGCCGTGCGGCATTGAAGCCAACTCGGCCAAGTATCTGGCCGGAGAAGCCGGCTTCGAGGCCTGCGAAACGGCGATCCTGAGCCACGGCGGCATGGGGTATTCGAAGGAATTCCATGTCGAGCGCTACCTCAGGGAGGTGATGCTGACGCGCATTGCTCCCATCAGCCGGGAACTCGTCCTGTCGAACATCGCCGAGCGTCAACTTGGCCTGCCGAAGAGCTACTGAAGCGGAGAGTGACCTTGCTGCCAGCACTACCAGGAGACAAGGGCGCAGCGACGCCCAACGACTATTTCCGCTATTTCCGGCGGGTCTACGTTTCACTGATCATCATGGGCATCCTGACCATGGTGCTGGCGGTTCTGCTGACCGTTCGC
>JBKDZY010000676.1:0-6518 GCA_047971765.1 Hyphomicrobiaceae bacterium
CGAGAGGAACAAGGCGACGGCAAGGACGAGTGGCGCTGCCATGCGTGGCACCCAGCCCCAGAAGTTCAAGCCGGTTTCGAAAAGCGTCCAGGCGAAGGTGAAGATAAAAACGACGAGAAAAATGTAGAGACCATCGAATGAGCCTTGCCAGATGCGCCAGGCCGATGCCACGAGCCCCGCTCCGGCGATGACGTAATACCAGGAACCGCCGAGATAAATCAGGTATAGGCCCCCGCAGAACAACCATAATCCGGTGAGAGCGAGCACGACCGCCAACAGTCTCAGCCACCAACGAGTTACGGGTGTTTTACTCAGCGCTCTCTCCTTGAATATGCGAAACTGTGCGAATGCGATCAGCGTAGCAGGCCTGAATTGCAATTTCTACGGAAAATATCGAAAGTGGAATAAAGAAATAAGCACGGCATTCAATGTTGCGATGCCAAGTGAAGGTGGGACGTTTTTAGAGCGAAAAAACAGTAGTCTGAATAAGTCTCAGGTTGGACCGTGCCCGTAGCGCTCATCCGGGTTGGGAAGGGACGAGCGCGCGTCCTCTCGATGCGATGCGGCCGTCGAAAGGCTCCACGAGAATGGTAGTTACCCGACGCTCGCCCCTGCCGGCCAAGCATCGGACAGCCGCGCGCCGGATGGGATCGGGGCGTGGCTTGGGGCTCTTTCTGCTGTTGCGGTGGTGTCTTGCCGCGCAGGCCATCGCGGAAGGTCCGAATCGGTGGCCGGCGCTTGATCCTGCGGCCCGCCGGGCGGCGGTCGTTCGCGTTCGATCGGGTGGCGCGGCCCCACAGCGCGAGGTTCCAGGCGTCAAGCATGCGCAACTGGCGCCCTCGCGGGTCGCTCTGCCCCGAGGACCTCTTGCCAAATAGCAACGCCCTCCGGCAAACGCACAGCAAACGGAACAACAACTGGACGTTGCATGAAAGAATCAATTAGGAACCGTAATGCGCGTAAAAGTTGCTGAATGTGTAGATGCGTCCAATTGGTTGAAGAGAATTCCGTCGGACGAAGGTCGAGGTATTCACGTGGGTTGCGAGCATTTGATTTGTGATCAGATGGTCTCCAGGCCCTCCGCTTCTCCAGATTACAAAGCAAGTACAGGTTGTGTCCTTGGTGGTTGTCACGGGGCCGTCGACGTCAGGTCCGCGTAGGGGAGCGTGAAGACGAACGAGATGAAGGGTGGCCAGAGATCATGGGCAAGAGACATCAAAATCCGGCTGGGCGCGATCCGAGGAAGGTTCTGGCGTCGCGCGCGATCGGAGGCCTGTCGATCGGCTGCCTCGCGGCAGGCATCGCTCTCTTGGGTGGCGTCCTGGCGTCTTATCCGGCGCAGGCACAGACCATCACGTCACCCTATGTCGACACGACGACCGAGGCCGGCACGGCGGGGATCTCCGGCTCGCCCGGATCCGGCCCGAACGGGGCGACCGGCAAGCCCGGCGGATATCGCTGCAATCAGATGACGTGGGGCACGGCCTGCGCCAACTACTGGCAGTTTGGAACGTTTACCACCTATCCCGGCACCACCGGTCGTAACGCGCCGTCAGGCAGCGGCGAGACGGAAATAGACAACACCAACACCAGCATCGCGACCGCGACCCCCACCGGAACACCTGGAGATGCAACCTACGTCATCGTCGTCTCGAAGGTCGCGAGCGCGATGAAGCAAAGCACGGATGGCTCTTCGGGCATCCAGGAAGCAACCGTGCTCAATGGTGGCAATTCGTTCGACGTCACCATCACGCCGCAGACCGGTCCCCCGATCACGGTCACGATGCCCATCGGCTCGACTCTCGGCAATCTGCGGGATGCGATTGCGGCGCAGACCTCTGGCGCCTACACGACGGCCATCAATGCGATCAACGGCTTGAACGACTCGCTCTCCGTGACTGGCGCGGTCGGAACCGGCAACAATTTCACAGTCACCACCCAGGCTCGCGACGGCAGCGGCACGCTGATCATGACCGGTGTGCCGCCTTTCCAGACGACGGTCCCGGTGACGGGACTCGATTTCTCGGCGCCTGCACCGGTGGTGGTCGGCGGCACCACCGAGTATCCGCTCGGGTATCAGGCCCAGGACGCCGAATACACCATCAATGGCGTGCCCTATACCTCGACCTCGAACGTCGTCACCCACGGCGACTTCACCTATACGCTTCTCGACGACGGCACGACCACGCTGACGGTCGCGACCATTAGCGGCACCATCCCCAATGGCGCTGACGGCAATGCTGGGACCGCGGCAGGCAACGTCGCCGCGAATATCACCGCGTCCAGCATCGTGGTGCCGGGCACGGCGGTAACGATCGGGAGGACTGGCGGACAAGGCGGTGCGGGCCAGATCGGCGGCACCGGCGGCATCGGTGGCAGGGGCGGCGACGCTGTAGCCGGTACGCTCACACAGATCCTGTTCCCGGTTCCCCTTCCGCCAGTCCCGAAGACGACCGCCTATGCCGCCCAGGGTGGACGCGGCGGCAACGGCTCGCAGGGTGGCACCGGAGGCACGGGCGGCGCCGGCGGCGCCGGCGGCAACGTCGGCTTGCAACTCAGCGCTGATAGCGTCAATGCCCAGACGATCTCCTCGCTGTCGTCCACGGGTGCGCAGGGTGGCAGTGGCGGCCAGGGCGGACCGGGCGGTCGCGGCGGACAAGGTGCCAACGCTGTTGCAGGTGTCTACAACACCGATCTTCTGGGATGGACCGTCAAGGTGGGGGGCTCCAACTCGGGCGGCACCGGTGGCCTCGGCGGCACCGGCGGCATCGCGGGCGTAGGCGGCGATGGTGGTGCGGTATCGCTGCAGACCACGATCGTCGTGGCCCAGGCTGTCAACGGCCATGTCCTGCAAAGTGCCGGCGGCCAGGGTGGCACCGGTGGTCTTGGCGGTACCGGCGGTCAGGGCGGCAACGGCGGCAACGGCGCCGCTGCGACGGACTACCTGGGCCAGGTCAATGCCGGCAATGGCTCCAGCGGCGGCACCGGCGGCAATGGCTTCACAGGTGGTCGTGGCAGCACCGGCGGCTCGGGTGGGGCCGTCTCCGCGTCGATCGGGGCGGGAAGCCTCGTGGTCGATCAGAGTGGCGTCAACGCAACCAGCAGGGGTGGCCAGGGCGGCACGGGCGGCCAGGGCGGCACCGGTGGAAAAGGCGGCCTCGGTGGCTCCGGCGCCGGCGCGGGTAACAATTCCTCCCTCTTTATCGCGAGCGACGGTGGCGCTGGCGGCAATGCCGGCGTCGGCGGTACTGGCGGTATCGGCGGAGCGGGCGGCACTGGTGGTGCCGTTTCCGTCACGACGGATGCCGGCGGCTCGATCACGGCCGGCATAAACGCAATACTGGCGCAGAGCCTCGGGGGCATCGGTGGTACGGGCGGCAAGGGCGGCACCGGCGGACAGGGGGGAACCGGCGGTCTTCCTGGCACTCATGTCGACTCTATTCCAATCGCGACACCCGGCTACGGAGGCAATGACTCGGTCGCTGGCTTGTCCGGCGATGGCGGCAACGGTGGCAACGGTGGTGCGGGCGGCGACGGTGGCTTCGGCGGCAACGCCGGCCAGGTGGCCGTCACGAATGCGCAAAGTCTCTCGACCACGGGCAGTTCGCACGCATCGGCATTGTTGGCACAAAGTGTCGGCGCGATCGGTGGCGCCGGCGGGACGTTCGGCGACGCCGGCGCGGGCGGCGTTAGGGGAGCCGCGGGAAGCGACTCCTACTGCGACGTCAGTCTTGGTTGCTACAACTACGTCTACTGGAGCGCCGGTGCTGCAGGTTCGGCAGGCGCCCCGGGCACTGGGACCGGAGCGCCCAGTCTCGTCGGCGGAGCGGGAAGTGGCGTCGATGTCACCAACAGGGGCGACATCACGACCATCGGTCAGCGCTCTGACGCGATCACTGCCGTCAGCATCGGCGGTGTCTACGGCTTGACCAGCTACAAGCCCCAGGACCTCTTCTGGGATGGCCTGCCGGCAGGCGCCCAGTCAGGTGGTGCGGGTGACGTCTCGGTCACCAACACGGGCACCTTGCGGACCTCGGCGGCGCAGTCTTCGAACATCATGGCGCTGAGCTATGACACCGCGGCTGCATCCGGCAACGTCACCGTCGACAATACCGGCGATCTCGCGACCTCCGGCGTCGGAACGCATGGCGTGGTCGCCGACAGCCGCGTGTTCGACTATCCCGGTGCGACCACTGCCGATGCGGGCAACATCTCGATCAGCAATCACCGCAACAGCCCCGGCGGCATCATCATCACGACCGGTGCGGACTCGAGCGCCGTCTTTGCACGCAGCTATTCCGCGATCGGCAGCGGCGGCACCATAGACCTCTACAACGGCCTCGACTCCACCATCGCCTGCACCGCTGCCGCCTGCACCGCCGCGCATCTCGAAAGCGACGGCTCGACGGGCGGCAGCAACATCACGGCCATCAACGATGGCCTCATCCGGGGCGGGCTCGGCGGCACCGCCATCGCCCTGATCGTGGGCGCCGACAACACCGTCATCAACGGCCAGAGTACGTCGCCTTCGACCGGCACCGCCATCATCGAAACGGCCGGCGGGATCTACGACACGGTCATCTCGGGCACCACCGGCAACGATGCGATCCGCAACATCAACGGCGGCATCATCACCGGCAACCTTCGCCTTGGCACAGGGGTGAACTCGCTGCTCAACGATAGCGGCGCGGTTTACAATTCGGGCAATACCGTCGATCTCGGGGGTGGAACCTTCACCAACAACGCCTACTTCTCGCCGGGCACGGTCAACCAGGTGATGTCGAACAGCACACCCAATGGTGCAACGACCATCATCGGCAATTTCGTACAGGGCCCCAACGGCCAGCTCGTCAGCAACATTTCGTTCCAGACCGGTGCGTCCGCCGCGGACTACACCGATTTCGTCAACGTGACAGGCACGGCGACCCTCGGTGGGTTCGTCACGCTCGAACCGTTCACGGGAGCCGGCAAGCCGGGCGACTTCCACATTCCGATCCTGACAGCCGCCGGTGGCCTGACCGACAACGGCATTGCCATCTACCCCAACTTCGCATCGGGCGCACCCTCGAGCACGGCGGTCTTCTCGGCCTCGCTCGAGACCATCGGCGACACGCTGTTCGTCAACTACATGATCGACTACAACCCGGACGGACTGACCGACAATGCGTCCAACTTCGGCAATGCGGTCAACGGGATCCAGTCTGCCGGCATCCCGTCCTATCAGGTCATCGCCGACGAGCTGCTGCGCATCAGCACGCTGGAAGAGCTGCAGAAAGCCTACGATTCACTCACCGGCGAAGGGATTGCGGCTTCCCAGCAGGCGACGTTGGGCGCTCGTGCCCGCTTCGCCTCGTCGTTGCTGACGGGCACCGACACGCTGGCCTACTGCAATGGTCGCGATCCGCGCCTCGCCGAGGAATGCCGACGGAAATATCGCACCTGGTTCGAGGCGACCTATCTCGAAGGCTCCCAGAACGGCAATGCCAATACCGCGTCGACCACCAATGCGGTCCGCTCGGGATCCGGCGGCTGGGAAGGACGCATCGGCTCGAACACGATCGTGGGCGCGGCATTCGACGTCAATCAGCTGAACTCGGCGGTTCCCAATCGCTGGACCAGTGGCAAGGCGCAGGGCGGGTCCATCGCGGCCTATGGCATGGTCTGGTCCGACATCGGTTTTTACGGCAAGGGCCTGGTGTCGACGGGCGCCTTTGCCAACGAGTCGGATCGCTTTGCGCTGGGTCGACCCGTGAGCGGCGAATACAACGCCTACGCTGCCGGCTCGGCCATCGAATTGGGGTATCGCCAGCAATTCGGCGCACTCGCTCTCACCCCGTTCGCCGCCTATCAGTACGACCGGTTGATGCAGCCGTCCTGGAAGGAAGACGAGCCGACTTACGGCAACTACTTCCACACACAGAATGTCGACTCGCACACGCTTCTGACCGGACTGCGGTTCGAGATGACGAGCATGCTGCAGAATCAGGCCTGGATCAGTTTCTTCGGCCGCGTTGCCTACATGCGGGAACTCAACATCGAGCGCTCGCTGACGGTCGAGTCCCTGGCCGCTCGCGGCTTCAGTTGGGATGTGAGCGGGCTGTCGGCACCGGAGGAAACCATGCAGTTCGATGTCGGCTTGAACGGGCGCGTGCTCGATGGCCTCGATTTCACGGTCAAGGGGACGTTCGCCGGAAACGCCGACGCGTTCCAGAGCAGCGGCTCGGTCATGTTCTCCTACAAGTTCTGAGGCGAGGCCGGGACGACGCGGCAAGCGGCCCGATCCGCCGTTTGCCGCGTAGCGCGGAGCCTGTGAGAGAACGTCCGTATCGCAGCATGCACGTCGCGACCGCTTCCGCAGCCCCAAGGGCATACGGACAGCCCGTCTCGCCGATCCGCCGGATCGACACCGCCGGTCGGAACGGCGCCGTCTGCTCGTGCTCGGCCGCAGGCCGAGACGCCCGTGAGCGAAAAGCGTAAACTTCAGCCGTTCCGCCGCAGTCGGGACGGCTCAGGCCGCG
>JBKDZY010000677.1:0-5818 GCA_047971765.1 Hyphomicrobiaceae bacterium
TGATGAGTACGGTGTCGTTCATGGGCGTCCCTTCGGGTCGCGAGGAGCCGGCCCGACGATGGGGAGCCGGGTCCATTCAAGATCGCTTGCTAGACCACCACAATCGGCAAAGCAATGCGGCTGCACACAGCCCCGAGGGACAAGCGGGAAAACGTGAGGGCGGCGGGTGAACCGTTTTGCGGTTCTGGTAAGGTGATCCCCAAGACCGGCAACCGGGAGACCATCGACACATGGGACGGGCAGAAGATGGCAGAAAGGCCCTGCTTGACATGCTGGGCGAGGCCGGACGCGCCCCGGTGGACGACATCATCGCCGAGCTGACCTATTGCAAAATCGGGGAACGCCCGATCGTGCCCTTGGCCATCGTTGCCGCGCGGCCGGAGGCGTTCACGGACCGGCTGCTGGCCGAGCTGGACTTATCACCCGAGGACGTCGAGCAGCGGATTTCGAGCGCACCGGATGCGCACCACGCCTATTTCCTGCATACATTCGCGCTCTACTTCCTGGCGTTGTGGGAGGAACCGCGCGCCTTTCCCTTGATCACCGCCTATCTCGCGCGGGATCCGGAGTTGGCTGCCGCCCAGCTTGACGACATGGCAACCGATCATCTGCCGGCCATCCTGGCACGCACCTTTGGCGGCGGCGATTTTTCTCCCGTCCAAGCCCTTGCGCGGCAAGCCAGCGGCGATTTCCACCTCAGGGCTGCCGCACTGCGGGGGATGCATGGCGCGGTTCTGATGGGAAAACTACCTCGGAGCGTGATGGAGACGGCGCTGCAAGAGGCCTTTGAAAGTTGCATGTCCAGTCATGATGCCGGTTTCGGGACGGAGCTGGCGATTGCGATGGCCGAAACCCAGGCACCGGCCATGCGGACAGCCATCAAGCGGTTGCGCGACGCCGGGCTCGTTGTCGAAGACGTCATCGGCCCGCAGGACGTCGACGCCATATTCGCTGCGCGGCCGGATGAGATCTCGGAGTTGCTGCTGCGGCGGGAAGATTTCGATTCGCTCCTCGATATTATTTTCGATTGGTCGTGGTTCCACATCACCGACCCGTCCGAACTCGACACATTTCAGGATTGATGGGTGCGCCCACACGGGACCTCGTGCCGCCGACCCAGCCCCACCGTGGGGGCGCATAGGTGCCGGGCTGCAGCCGCGGCCTGAGCGTTTCCACCTCATTCTGAAGCGCACTAATGTCTTGCCTTGCGACATGCTATGGAGATGCCGCAACAGGAGCCAAACCGATGACAAGCAGCGACACATCATCAGCTTCCCCGGCGGCGGCCGTCGCGCACACCCATGCGCATGATCATGGCGACGCCTGTGGCTGCGGCCACGATCACCACGGCCACCACCATCACGCGCCAGTGGCGACCTATCACCGTTCGGGGCCCAAAGTCGGCCGCAACGATCCGTGCCCATGCGGCAGCGGCAAGAAGCACAAGAAGTGCTGCCTAGGGGCCGCCTGAAGGCGTGGGGTTTACGGATCCCCTATCGGGGCCCCTAAAGGCCGGGTGCTCCGTGCCTCCGGCACCTTCCAGGGGTGCTTGCATGGGGGGTAGACGTTGGAATTAAGGTTTAAATTGAGTTGATGGCGGTGTTCGACCTGTAACGCATTAGGCTGCAGACAGGAACTCGGTTCTCGAATTCCCTGCCGGGCCATTGGCTCGAAAGGCTCGATGGCCGAGCGTCCCACATGCTTCAACGGTCCCGGTGCGGATCGATGTCGCGTGCACCCAGGGCAGCTCGATTTCTCGCTCATGCAACAGGGTCACGCGATCCTCACACCGGGGCCCCGAGTGCCTTCAACCGGAGCCCACGTCGTCATGCGTATCGCTGCCATCACCTTCTTCTCTGCGCTCGTGATCGCACCCTTGCACGCCAGCGCCCAATCCACGACGCGCATCGAAACACGTCCGTTCTACGGCGCCACCGTGACGCTCGAAGAGGGCGTGCGGGTGTTTCGAACACTTCCCTCGCACGATCGGGTCATCATCAATCCGGAAGGCAAGACGCCATTGAGCCTGGACTTCCAGGAGCGTCGCACGATCTCCAACAACTATTACCATGGCACACCGGGTGGCAGTGCCAGTGCGGCCAGCGCCAGTGGCGGCGATGGAGGAGCACCGTTCTACTACGGCGGCACCTACGGCGACGGGCGTTACGGCAATCACAGGGGGGGCCGGAACGGTGTCATCGGCTTCGGCGGTCGAGGCGGACATCGCGGCGGTGGACATGGTGGCCACGGCGGGGGGCATGGTGGTGGCCATGGAGGCGGTCACGGTGGCGGACACGGCCGTTAAGGCTGTTCCGGCTGGCGCACCACGCGGCCAGACCTGATAGTCGCAAGCGGCTGGCGCTTCCCGCGCTGGCCGCTCTGCTTTTCCGGCACGGTATGCCGCAGCCCGATCCTGCAGGAGGGTTGCCGCCCAGGCCGGCATTCACTATGCCTCGGGTCACTGGCCAGCCCGCAGGAGCGCCCGCGCTCCTGATCAGTTCATGACAGCGCCCATGCCCCGCTACCGAATCACAATCGAGTATGACGGCACGCCGTTCATCGGCTGGCAGATCCAGGCCGATGGCCGGACCGTGCAGGGCCGGCTGGCCGAGGCCATCGCGGCGTTCTCCGGTGAAGCGGTGACAGTGCGGGGAGCGGGGCGGACGGATTCAGGGGTGCACGCCCTGGGCCAGGTGGCGCATTTCGAGCTGGCGCGCGCCTGGGAGCCCTTCAAGGTGCGCGAAGCCCTGAACTATCACCTCAAGCCCGATCCGATCGTCGTGGTGGAGGCGGTCGAGGCTGCCCCCGACTTCGATGCCCGCTTCTCGGCCATCGGGCGGCGCTATCTCTACCGCATCCTGGCGCGCAAGGCGCCGCCGGCCCTCGATCGCAACCGCGTCTGGTGGGTTCCGCGGCCACTCGACGCTGGCGCCATGGCCGAAGCCGCGAGCATGATGATCGGCCAGCACGACTTCACGACGTTCCGGGCGGCTGGATGCCAGGCGGCCTCACCCGTCAAGACGCTCGACCGGCTGCATGTGGAGCGGATCGGCGACGAGATCCGCATCGAGGCAGCGGCGCGCTCGTTCCTTCATCATCAGGTGCGGTCTTTGACAGGTAGCCTCAAGCACGTTGGCGAAGGGAAATGGATGCCCGCCGACATGAAGGCCGCGCTGGACGCGCGTGACCGGCGCCGGTGTGGCGCGCTGGCTCCGTCGCGCGGGCTCTACCTGACGGCCGTGGACTATCCGCCTGCCGCGATCAATACCGGGAAATCCTGAGCTGGTTTCATCAACTTGCGCTCACGCGCCGTATCGGCCGGAGGCCGGGCGCTCCGCGTGGGCGGCGCTTGCGCCGGACCGCGGTCGCGGCCTGAGCGTTTCCGCCTGATGCGGAAACGCTATACCTTATTTGCGCTCACGCCAGCGCCTTGCCCAGCGCCTGCACCAAGCGCGCAACATCCTCGCTGTCGTTGTAGACATGGGGCGAGATGCGCAGACGGCCGATACGGGGCGCGGCATAGACCTTCTGGGCTTCCAGTTTCGCCACCAGATCAGACGGCATGCCGCCCTTGAACCCGACGCACAGGATGTGGGGGGTTCGCACCTTCGGATCCGGCAGGATGACCTTGTTGCCGAGCGGGGCCAGCCCTTCCGCGATCTCGTCGGTGAGGACCTTCAGACGAGCCTCGACCTTGGGTTGGCCGAAGCCCTCGACCGTCTCGATGCACAGGGCCGCCATCTCCAGCGAGATGATATGGTCGCGCTCGGCCATGTCGTAGCGGCGCGCATTCGGGACATAGCGCGTGTCGAGCAGGTAGACATCCTGGTCGGCCTTGACGGCGCGGCGGCCATAGCTGGTCTGCTCCAGCGGTACGCCATCCTGGTGGCGCTTGGCCACATACAGGAAGGCGCGTCCGTAGGGGCCGAGCAGCCATTTGTAGGTGGGGAAGATCATGAAATCGGGATCAATCCGCTTGACGTCGAGATCCTGCACGCCAGCCGAGTGCGTGGCGTCGATCAGCAGCGCGGCGCCCTGCTTGCGCGCGGCAGGGGCCACGCGGTCCATGTCGATATTGCCGCCGTCTGACCAATGGACATTCGACATGGAGACGACCGCCAGAGGGGCAGCGCCCGGACGCTCGATCGCCTCCAGCGTGGCCTGTGTCCAGTCGTTGTCGGCAGGGCGCTTGATGGTCTCGACCGTGAAGCCGCCCTCTTCGGCCCGGCCCAGCCATTCAAGCACTGGCGACGTGTGATCGTCGGCCATGACCAGCACCCTGGAGCCCTTCGGCACTTTCAGGACCTTGGCGGCCGTGGAGAAACCGTAGGCGACCGACGGGGTGAGTGCGACATCATCGACATCGGCGCCGATAATGCTGGCGGCGGCCTTCCGCGCCCGCTCGAATTGCATCTCCATGTACTCGCCGGTCAGGTTCCACGGGTGCATCTTGCGCCGTGCGCCCTCCTCGCCAACCTTGGCCACGGCAACGGGAATGGGACCCCAGGCGGCGGCGTTGAAATAGGCGACATCACGCGGAATGTCGAAGAGATGGCGTTGCGGTTCCAGCATTTTCGGTCATCCTTGGCGCACCCTGGCGCGGGTGCGGATTGATTTCGCCGACAACATGGCATTCATCCCGGCTGCGCGCCAACCTTTGAATCGGAGCAGGAGAGCAATTATGCGCGGACGTCAGGTCTTCATGGATACCCTCGTCGCCCACGGGGTCGAGCGGATATTCGGCAATCCAGGGACCACCGAGAGCCCGCTGCTCGACAGCCTCGCGGCCTATCCGTCAATCCGTTATGTGACGACGCTGCTGGAGAGCATCGCGCTGTGCGCGGCGAGCTACTACGCCCAGGCGACCGGGCGCACGGGCATCGTCTCGCTGCATGTGGCGCCGGGGCTCGGCAATGCCATTGGCATGATGTACGGGGCGCTGCGGGCCTCGTCACCGATGGTGATCACGGCTGGACAACAGGATACGCGCCTCAGGCTCAACAATCCGGTGCTGGGCCATGATCTTGTCGGCATGGCCGCGCCGGTCACCAAGTGGTCGGTGCAGGTGGAGCGGGCGGACGAAATGGCCCCCGTGCTGCGGCGCGCCTTCAAGGTTGCGCATGACGGCGTGCCGGGGCCGGTGTTCGTCGGCCTTCCGATCGACGTGATGGAACAGGAGACCAGCGTCGGCCCGGCGGCTCCCGCCGAGCTGTTCAAGGACGCGCGGCCGGACCCGCAAGGTCTCAAGGCGGTGGCAGACCTGCTGCTCTCGGCCAAGCGCCCCGTGATTGTCGCGGGTGACGATGTGGCCCGTGGCGGCGGCGTGCCCTCCCTTGTTCGATTGGCCGAGACCCTCGGGGCATCAGTGTGGTGCGAGGGACTGAAGATGCACACCTCCTTCCCCACCAGCCATGTCTCGGCGCGGCTTGGCCTGCCGCTCGATTCCGGCGCCATCCAGAAGGCGCTGGGACATGCCGATGCCGTGCTGCTGATCGGCGGTCCGTTTTTCGAGGATGTCTGGTATGCGCCGAACGGTCCGTTTCCGGACGGCGCCCGCGTCGCGCAGATCGAGGCCTCGCCCGAGCGGCTGGCCTATGGCATCACGCCGGATGTCGGCGTCGTCGGGGACATCCGGACCGCCATCGACGGTGTCGTCGATGTCCTGACTGCGACGGGCGGGAGCGGACTTGCCACGGCCGCCAGCCAGCGCAATGCCGAGCTTGCCGAGCTCAAGGGCAAGGAAGAGTTCGTGCAGAAGAAGCGTGCCGAAAAGGCCTGGCAGCGCACGCCGGTCGCCATGCCGCGCGTGATGGCCGAG
>JBKDZY010000678.1:0-19002 GCA_047971765.1 Hyphomicrobiaceae bacterium
GCCTGACTGTGTTGCTTATCCCTGGGCAGCGATGCGATCAGACCCAGGGTCGCGACAAAACCGACGGGAAACAGCACGTAGAAGGCCCAGCGCCAGTTGGCCACTTCCGCCAGCACACCGCCAAGCGTCGGCCCGATGATCGGCCCGAGCGTCACGCCCATGCCGTAGATGCCGAGCACCAGCCGGTGCTGGCGGACGGGGAAAACGTCAAGCAGGATCGTCTGCACCAGCGGCACGCACGGGGCGCCAGCCGCACCCTGCACGACACGCCACAGGACCAGTTCCTCGACCGTCGAGGACGTGCCGCAAAGCACCATGCTGATGGAGAATATCGCCGTCGACCAGATCATCACCTGGCGCCGCCCGAAGCGCGCCACCAGCCAGCCGGTCATGGGCATGGCGATCGCGGTCGCCAGGATGTTGAAGGTCACCGACCAGGAAATTTCATCCGGCGTCGCCGAGAACGATCCCTGCATCTGCGGCAAGACCGTCGATGCGATCAGGATCGAGGTGAAATAGAGCGCCACGGTGAGCACACAGGAGAACAGGATGAGCAGCCGCTGCGCAAACGGCACGCCGGTTTCTGTCTCGGGTTGCTTCGCCATGTCCCCTGGCGCCCTCACGTCTTCATTGCTGGTGAGCCGGCAGCCCGACATCGGTGGACGACACCGCCACGCCCGCAGCATGTGCGCCGGGATGGCATCCCGGCGCACATGCACATATGGAGGCGATGCCACAGGTGCCGCGCGTCATGGGCCCCATGGCGTATCCGGTTCAGGTCAGGTGTCACCCCGCGTCCCGCATCACGTCTCAAACGACAAGCATGATCTTGCCAATATGCTGGCTCGTCTCCATCCGCCTGTGCGCTGCCGCTGCCTCGGCCAGCGGATAGGTGGAATCGACGACCACTTTTAACTTGCCGGCCGCCACCAGCGGCCAGACCCGCTCCTCGATGTCACGAGCGAAGCGGGCTTTCACCTCCCGCGTGCGCGGACGCAATGTGGACCCCGTCAACGTGAGGCGCTTCATCATCACGCGCGCCACATTGATCTTGACTTCCGCCCCACCGAGAACGGCGATCTGCACGATCCGTCCGTCCTCTGCCGCCGCAATGATGTTGCGCTCCGTATAGTCGCCGCCCACCATGTCGAGCGTCACGTCAATACCGTGACCGCCAGTCACCTCGCGCGCGACTTTCACGAAATCGTCCGTCTTGTAGTCGATCGCGACATCGGCCCCAAGCGAACGGCAGAACGCCACCTTGTCGGCGCTGCCAGCCGTCGTCATGACCTTTGCACCAAACGCTTTTGCCATCTGGATCGCCGTGGTTCCGATACCGCTCGTCCCGCCATGCACCAGGAACCACTCGCCCGCCGCGAGCCGCCCCCGGTCGAAGACATTGTTCCAGACCGTGAAGACCGTCTCCGGCAAGCCCGCAGCTTCCGTCAGGCTCATCCCCTTGGGCGCCGGCAGCGTCTGCGCATCCTCGGCAACGCAGTATTCCGCGTAGCCACCACCGTTGACCAGCGCACACACCGTGTCACCGGCGCGATAGCGGGTGACGCCTTTGCCGACCCCCACCACCTCGCCCGCCACTTCGAGACCCGGCAACGGCGAATGCCCCTTGGGCGGCGGATAGGCCCCCAGGCGCTGTTGCACATCCGGCCGGTTGACACCCGCCGCCGCCACCTTGATCAGGATCTGACCATCAGAGACGGCTGGCACATCGACCGTCGACGGCTTCAGGACCTCCGGCCCACCTTTTCCGTCAATGCTCACGGCAGTCATCGTCTGCGGTATCGTGGCCATGCCAGCACTCCCAAATTGCTTATCCTGATGAACTCTCGTCCGAGAGCAAACGAACGGCGTCCGCGTCCTTCCGGTGGCCTCAAGGCCTGACACATCACTGCTGAAGGGGGCGAACCGGGATTTACCGCATCAAAGTGCACGGTCTCGGATGATGTGCAAGTCCTGCCGCGGGACAATTCAGGCCGCGATCGACCTCGTCCCGAGATAGGCGTCGAAAGCGGCCCAGAACCGCTGGCGGAACTCGTCTCGCTCATGCAGAAGTTCATGGTTCGCGCCGGCAATCGCGACCTTGGCGCCGCTCTTCAGCCGGCTGCCAAACGTCTCGATCGCGGAGGAGGAAACAACCCTGTCCTGGCCCGCCGCGACCAGCAGCATCGGAATGCACACCCGCCTCCCGAATTCGGGCTTCATGATCATCCGGCAGGACCTGTAGGCCGCCCGCAACCATCCCAGGGTCGGTGAACCGATTCCTAGTTCGGGCCTCTGCTCGACGAGCTGGCGGTTGCGCTGAAACCGTTCCGGATCCGATGTGAAGGGATTGCCTTCGAACGGCTGAATATCGAAAGGCACATCCGAACCGCCGGGAACATAAAGCCGGCCCATGGGCCCGAGGCCCGCAATCGCGACGATATTGCGGACCAGCCACGGGCTCATCGGAAGTCGGTCCCGCGCCACATCCAGCAGCGGCGCCGAGAGCACCATCCTGTCGAACCACAGGCCAGGAATGACCGACTGCCGCAGTAGGATGTTTCCGCCCATCGAATGCCCGATACCCACGAACGGCGGCGGGCAGTCTGGCAGCACCACGTCCTTCATGAACCGGGTGAGATCCGCGTCATAGGTTGCGAAGGTCGAGATGTGGCCCTTGCTGGGATTGGCGAGGAGGCGCTCGGATCCGCCCTGTCCCCGCCAGTCATGAATGGCTACGGCAAAACCCCGCCTGCGCAGGTCCGCAATCGTCTCGAAGTACTTCTCTATTGCTTCCCCACGGCCAGTGAAGATGCAGGCCGTCCCACGCCGGGGACCGCGCGTCGCATCCCAGCGCGCATAGCGCATCCTGACACCATCATCCCCCGCAAAGTAGCCGACAATCGCCCCATTCGGCATGGGATTGCGGGCAAGCGAGGCGAGCTGTGGAGTATCCGCGTGACGTGTCAAGACGGTCTAATCCTGATCAGGGCCGGCAATTTGCAGGTCAGTTTACGCAGAACTGCTACCCGTTTGCGGCATAAGCGGCCATGACGCAACGCCTGCGGCCACATCTGCCACAGCGAATTTTATTCTGCCAGCACGGCAGTTGCCGGCCCGCCACTGACAATCTGTATCGCACAAGCGACAGTTTTCACCATTCCGTCATATAGTTAATAAATTGGATTCACACAAAATAGTTGACGTCGCAACCGCTTCTCGGGTTTCGTTCGGCCGCCCCGCCATTAGTGCGTAGGCGGGGTTATCGGGTGCGCAGGTGGCGCATCCGGCGGCGGAAGCGAGGACAACAACCAACGCTCGCAATGCCGCGATGAAGGGACATGGGTGGCCCGGCTCTCCGCCAGCGCCCCCACGCCTCGATCGGTGTCGAACTCGACACTCCGATAAGACGATTGGAGGTTTTTATATGCGTAACATGTTCTGGGCTGCACTCGGTGCAGCTTTGCTCATGTTGACTGGCCAGGGCACTGCCATGGCCGATGGATGGGCAGATTCGACTGCGTACCGGAACCTCAGCTGGAGTGGTTCCACTCACGACGTTGGCAAAGGACGTACCGCAAGACGCGCCAGCGTCGATGATGACGACGACGATGACGATGATGCCCCGGTTCGCGCGAGCCGGACCAAGCGGCGCGCAAGAACTGTTGAAGCTTCGAATGATGGAGACCGGCCGCAGCGCCGTGCACGCACGGCTCGCGCAAAGTCTCGCTCAAACAGTGAGTCAGGCTCCTCTGGCGGCGGAAGCACCGGCCTTGCCTCCTATTACTGGCAGCCGCAGCGCGTAGCCTCCGGCGGCTGGTTCAACCCGAACGCGATGACCGCGGCCCACAAGACCCTGCCGTTCGGAACGCGCGTTCGCGTGACGAATATCAGCAACGGCCGCTCCACGGTTGTCACGATCAACGACCGCGGCCCCTATATCGCCGGTCGCGTGATCGACCTGTCGCGCGCAGCCGCCCAGGCCATCAACATGACGAGCCAGGGCGTCGCCCGGGTTCGCATGCAGATCCTGGGGCGCTAACCGCCACGATCGAAGGGTGGTGTGGCCGGTCGCCTGACCGGCAGCCAACCACCGCACAGTCAGGAAGCGCCGCAGCCAACAGGTTGCGGCGCTTTCTTTTTATCCATGTGCGACCTGAAAGGAACCGGCCCTCTGCCCCCGAACCGCCACCATAGGTCAAGGCTCATGTCCAGCCACAACTTAACAACTTCTTAACCTTGCTGGGCTACTAAATTTTAGCGTGGATTTCCCGCAAAATGCCATTTTCTTGGATGAGATTCACTCTCACTCGGGAAAATGAGCCGTACTGCGTAGACGGGGGTCGATCGGAATGGCTGCAAGGACTGTACGCGGTTGCGACATGGGTCGCGCCGTGTGGGGGATGTTTTTTTGTCTGTTGCTTCTGGCGGGTCCCTGGACCGGCATCTCGGCAACGGATGCATTCGCAAACGAAAAAGCTGGCGCAAGCGAAACGGCTGGTCCCAAGCGGACGCGTTTCGTGATTGCGCTTGAAAAAGACGCCAAATACCAGATTTCCGCTCTGACCCGGCCCAATCGGGTCGTCATCGACCTTCCGGACATCAAGATCGGATTACCGCCGCCCCTCGCGGGTGGCCCGGTCGGCATCGTCAAGTCGTTCCGTGGCGGCCTGGCGGCCCCCGGCAAGGTGAAAATCGTCATCGACGTCACCGAACCCGTCGTGGTCGAAAAATCGGCTCTGGAAGGCGGTGGCCGGCACCATGGCCCCAACCTGGTGCTGGAAATCGCACCAGTTGCAAGCTCCCGTGACACCTCCAACCAGGTTTTCGCTGACGCCCGGATCGGAAATGCCGGTCTCAGCGGCGTCCAACCGCCAATGCCGCACCCTGCACCGCGCCCCGGCAAACGGCAGGCCAAGATGTTCAAGCCGCTGATCGTCCTCGACCCGGGACACGGCGGTCACGACAGCGGTGCCGAACGCAACGGCGTCGTGGAGAAGAACGCCGTACTCGCGTTTTCACTCGTCCTCCGTGACCAGCTCTCGCGCACCGGCCGCTATCGCGTGCTCATGACCCGCGATGACGATACCTTCGTGCCACTCGACGAGCGCCGCGAGATTGCCGAACGGCATCATGCATCGCTGTTCATGGCCATCCATGCCGACTACGCCAACCCGCGCGCCCGCGGCGCCACCATCTATTCCCTGCGTGACCGGCGCGCCCGCGACCTGACACGGGAGACGGTCGGCAAGGTCTCCCGGAATGTACTGAGCGACAGCGAGATCAAGGCCATCCGGAACATCAAGGTTGCTGACACCAACGCGGTGGAAGGTTTCCTCACGGATCTCGCCAAGCGCGACGTGAAGACCACAACCACCCGCACCTCCCTGTTGAGCCGTTCCGTGCTGGAGTTCATGGGCGACGCCACCAACCTGATGGCAAACCCGGATCGCGAGGCCAACTTTCGTGTGCTGCAAACCGTCAAGGTTCCAGCCGTGCTTCTCGAGCTTGCATTTGTCACCAACAAGCGCGACGCGGCCAATCTGAAGTCGAAGTCGTGGCGCCGGAAAGTCTCCGCCTCCATCGTCGAGGCCATCGACAACTACTTCAATCAACAGGTCGCCCGCCTGCCGATGTGATCGGCCACACACCAGTCACCACCCGAGCGTTTCCGCCTTGGCTGGAAACGCTCGGGCCACGACAGCGCCCCGGCGCGTGCTTCGTGTTTCATGACCTTGGGCAGGAGAAACCCCGTCAGGGTCAACGGTATTTGCCGTCGAACGCCTTGTCGGGGTTCATGTTGACGATCTTACCGTTTTCATCCACTTCCGGCCGGTTGATCACGAACACGTTTTCCGGCTCCAACACTCCGTATTCCATGTAGCCAAGCCGGGAGATCGGACGCATCGGACCGGTCTTGACGAGCCCGTCCTCGATGAAGCGGTCGTCGATGTGCACCCCGATCACTTCCCCCACCACCATCGTATGGCTCGAAGGCTTGCCAGGGCGTCCCGGCAATTCGATGGCCTGCCACAAGCAGCACTCGAACGCCGCCGGACTCTCCTTCTCACGGGGCGGCTTCACCAGGGTGGACTTCGCCGCCGTAAGGCCCGCAAGCGGAAACTCGTCGACACCATGAGGCACCGCGGCAGACGTCGCATTCATCTCGAAGCGCAGATCATACGTGGCAAGCGAGCACACGAACTCCTTGGTCTCGAGGATGTTCTTCAGACTGTCCTTCACGCCGGCCGAGCCGAACGCAACATAGGTCGGGTTTTCACCCATGGCGTTGAAGAAGCTATAGGGCGCAATGTTGCATACCCCACCCGCACTGATGGTGCTGATCCATCCGATCGGACGAGGCACCATCAGCGCCTTGAACGGATTATGCTTCAGTCCATGATTGTTCTTGATGGCATCGTAGAACACGGGCGCGAACTCCTCGCATCGTTGGCCAATCCCTGGCCGGCCTCGCAAATTGCAGATCCAATAAGCAAATGTCCGGTCGACGGGCAAGACACAGCCCGAACTGGCCCTCGGCGGCGGACCATGATCGAGATGCCCACCTCGGCCAGCATGGTCCTGTCGCCAGCATGGTCCTTGTCCCCTTCGCCCCATGCGCTTACGCTTCCATCAAACCCCGACAACTCCGGATGGGAGCCCCGACCATGCCACGCTTGAAATTCGGCGCCTTCCTGGCGCCCCATCATCCGATCGGCGAAAACCCGATGCTGCAGTTCCGTCGCGACATCGACCTCGTCGAACACCTCGATCGCCTCGGTTATGATGAATTCTGGTGCGGCGAGCACCATTCCTCCGGCTGGGAAATGATCGCCAGCCCGGAAATGTTCCTGGCCGCAGCCGGCGAGCGCACCCGGCGCATCATGCTGGGCACCGGCGTCGTCTCCCTGCCCTACCATCACCCCTTCCATGTCGCCCAGCGCATGGTCCAGCTCGACCACATGACGGGCGGACGCGCCATATTCGGCTCCGGTCCCGGCGCACTCGCCTCCGACGCCCACACGCTCGGCATCGACCCGATGTTGCTGCGCGATCGCCAGGACGAGGCCATCGGCGTGATCCGCCGCCTGTTTGCCGGCGAGCGTGTCACCTACAAGGGCGAGTGGTTCAATCTCAACGACGCAGCCCTGCAGCTTCTGCCCCTGCAGGAGGACATGCCGTTCGCAGTCGCCTCGCAGATCTCTCCATCGGGCTTCACTCTGGCCGGAAAGTACGGCATCGGCGTCATCTCCGTTGGCTCCGTTTCGGTGGAAGGGTTGAACGCACTCCCACAGCAATGGCAGTTCGCCGAGGATGCCGCCGAGAAACACGGACAGACGGTCGATCGCGCCAACTGGCGCGTGATGCTCTCCTGGCACATCGCCGAGACCCGCGAAAAGGCCCGCGAACAAGCCCGTGATGGTCTCATGCGCCACCACAACGAATACATCGTCGGAACACTGCAACGGCCGAACCTCAAACCCTTCAAGACACCCGACGAGGCCGTCGACAAGACCGCATTCCAGAAGGGGTCTGCCGCCGTCATCGGCACACCTGACGATCTCGTCGCCAAGATCAAGGATGTGTTGAAGGTCTCAGGCGGCTTCGGCACCATCGTCGGCTTCGTGCACGACTGGGCCAACCCCGAGAACACGCGCCGCAGCTGGGACATGGTGGCCCGCTACGTAGTTCCGGAGATCAACGGATACCTGGCTGGACTGCGCAAGTCGCAGAAGTTCGTCTCCGAAAACCGCGAATACTTCGAGCGCGCACGCGATGCCGTGATGGCCAAGATCATGGACAACGAGAAGGCTGCGGCAGCCCTTGCCAAGACCAAATCCGCCTACCTCGCCGCCTCCTCCAGCAACGTGCCGGACCTGGACAAGGCCCGCGCCAAGGCCAAGCGGAAAGGCTGAGGCACAACCCCGGCACGCGACGGCGACGGTGCACCTTCGAACCGCACCGCCCCATTCCCCACCCTCATGAGTCATCCCGGCGCGTGTCGCCGGGACCCATGTCTCGGCCAGCTCGGAGCCCATGGCTTGGAACGAGGCGCACCTCCGCCATGGACCACTCAGGTTCACAGCTAAAACGCCCCGCAACCGAAAAAGTTGCAGCAACGTCATCAGGCAGATGCCTCCTCCCCCGGTTGCCACCATCCCGCCGCCCGGCTAGGTTTCTGTTCAACATTTCCATTTAACCGGCGGAGCCAGCTCCCATGACCATTCGCAACGGCGTTGCCGACGCTGTCGGACACACGCCCCTCATCAAGCTGCGCCGCGCGTCCGAGGAAACCGGCTGCACCATCCTCGCCAAGGCCGAATTCATGAACCCAGGCGGCTCGATCAAGGACCGCGCGGCCCTGTTCATCATCCAGGATGCGGTCAAACGAGGCCAACTGCGCCCCGGCGGAACCATTGTGGAAGGAACGGCGGGTAATACCGGCATCGGCTTGGCGGTCGTCGGCAACGCACTCGGCTTCCGCTCGGTGATCGTCATCCCCGAGACCCAGAGCCAGGAGAAAAAGGATACGCTCCGGCTGCTCGGCGCCGAACTTGTCGAGGTTCCCGCCGCACCCTACCGGAACCCCAACAATTACGTGAAGTATTCCGCCCGCCTCGCCGAGGTCCTTGCCAGGTCGGAGGCCAATGGCGCCGTCTGGGCCAACCAGTTCGACAACGTCGCCAATCGCCAGGCGCACATCGAGATGACGGCGCGGGAAATCTGGGATGACACCAGCGGCAAGGTCGATGCCTTCGTCTCGGCCGTCGGATCGGGCGGCACACTGGCCGGCGTCGCCGCAGGGCTGCGAGCCAAACGCGCCGACATCAGGATCGCACTCGCCGATCCCCCCGGCGCCGCACTCTATTCCTACTACACGGCGGGCGAGCTGAAGTCCGAAGGCTCCTCGATCACGGAAGGTATCGGACAGGGCCGGATAACGGCCAACCTCGAAGGCCTGAAGGTCGACCACGCCTACCAGATCCCCGACACCGAATCCGTCGGCATCGTCTTCCAGCTTCTGGCCGAAGAGGGCCTGTGCGTAGGCTCATCTTCCGGGGTCAATGTCGCAGGCGCCATCCGGCTCGCAAAAGAGCTTGGCCCCGGCCATACCATCGTGACCCTGCTGTGCGACAGCGGCACCCGCTACCAGTCGAAGCTCTTCAATCCGGACTTCCTGAAGAGCAAAGATCTGCCGGTGCCCGCATGGCTGACCGCGGGCCGCAACCTGCCCGCCGTCTTCGCCAACGCCGACCAGGCATGATTTGAAGGACAATCGGAAGCGCAATGACAGAGCAACTCTACCGCTCGGACGCCTACGCGCGCGAGTGCGAAGCCAAGGTCCTCTCCGTCAACGACCGCGGCGGCATCGTCCTCGACCGCACGCTGTTCTACGCCTCGGCCGGTGGGCAGCCCGGTGACAGCGGCATCCTCCGTTTCCCAGGCGGCGAATGCCCCATCGCAACGACGGTCTACGATCGCGATGACAAAACGCAGGTCATTCACGTCGCGGCCGAAGGCGCGCCACGCCCCGCGGCTGGCGATACCGTGACCGCCGTGCTCGACTGGGACGCGCGCCACAAGTACATGCGGATGCACACCGCCCTGCACCTCCTGTGCAGCCTCGTGAAGTTCCCCGTCACCGGCGGCCAGATCGGCGCCACGGAAGGACGCCTGGATTTCAACATCGAGGACGCTTCGGCCGTCGACAAGGACCAACTGACCGCCGAGCTCAATCGGCTGGTCCGGGAGGATCACCCCGTCAGCGAACGCTGGATCACGGATGAGGAACTGGAGAACAACCCTCAACTGGTCCGCACCATGGCCGTGAAGCCGCCGATGGGCAGCGGCAAGGTTCGCCTCGTCCTGATCGGCGAGGACGGCGCGGTCGATCTCCAGCCCTGCGGCGGCACCCATGTCCGCTCGACCTCCGAGATCGGCCCCCTGGCGGTGAGCAAGATCGAGAAGAAGGGCAAGCTCAACCGGCGCATTCGCGTCGTTTTCAGTTGAGCGAACATCGGCTATCAGTCTCAATCTACGCAACAGTTAAGAACCCAGGAGGAACGTCATGGTCGATCCGGCCAAATGGACTGTCGAGACGGACTGGCTGTCGGCCCACCTCGCGTCTCCCGATGTCATCGTTCTGGACGGGTCCAAGCACCTGCCGACATCCGGCCGCGACGCCCGCCAGGAATACAAGGACGCCCACATTCCCGGCGCCATTTTCTTCGACATCGACGAAGTTGCCGACAAGTCCAATCCGCTCCCGCACATGATGCCATCCTCGGTACAGTTCGCCTCCCAGGTGAAGGCCATGGGGATCGGCGATGGCATGCGCATCATTGCTTATGACAGCGAAGGCCTCTATTCCGCCGCCCGGCTGTGGTGGATGTTCCGCAGCATGGGCCATGAAGATGTCGCCGTGCTCAACGGTGGCCTGAAGAAGTGGAAGGCCGAAGGGCGCGAGGTCACATCCGAGATCCCCCCCAAACGCCAGCCGCGCCACTTCACCCCCCGCGTCAACGCCGCCCTGGTCCGCGACGCCGACGATGTGAAAGCCCTGATCGGCCACCAGTCCGTGCAGATTGTGGATGCCCGTGCCGCCCAGCGCTTTGCCGGCGCCGTGCCCGAGCCGCGCGCAGGCCTGCGCTCCGGCCACATCCCCGGCGCACGCAACGTGCCGTTTCCGACCCTGCTCAACGAAGACGGCACCCTGAAATCGATCGACGAGTTGAAGAAGGTGTTTGCAGGTGCCGGCGTCGATATCGAACGCCCGGTCGTGGCGAGCTGCGGCTCCGGCGTCACCGCTGGCGTCATTGCATTCGCCCTCGCCCAGCTCGGAAACACCGACGCTGCGGTCTATGACGGATCGTGGTCGGAGTGGGGCGCCCGCCAGGATTTGCCGATCGAGACAGGATCATCATGACGGCGACACAGTGAACACAAATCGCTGTTGCAATCTGAAACAGAAAGTCAATTGACAAATTGACGCAAAACACCACATCATCACGACGTTTGATCGTGATGATGTGGTGTTTCTGCAATTGGGAAGACTGCGAGACCAGGGCTCGCACGAGAGACTGAGGGACTATTTGGGATTGCGAGAGTGTCGGCCTCTCCTTTGACCGAAACTTCGGTTGCGGTGTCATAGGTGGTGCGGCTCACTTCGGGGGCTTCGTCCATCTGAGACCTGCTGCTGACAGGACTGCTCGCGAGCGAGCGCAATGGTCCGTTTGCTCGTGACAACTGGGTAGCTCGGGGGCGGGTTACACCCCCATCCAACTCGGCCGCCGAGTTAGCCGGCCTCGACGCGTGTCCTCCCTCATGCGTCGGGGCCGCCGCATGGACCAGACAATTCCGACCCTCCATGTCAGCGCCTTCCCGCCTGCAGACCAGCAGTGTCATGTCGCTGTGAGGCGCAGGGAAGGCTCGGCTTCGAGCCACAGTTGGGGTGTGTCCCCGTGGCATCTGGTACAGGAACACTCGTTCGATTTCCCGGATCTCCCTTGCGCCGGCAGGGACGAAACGCGATTGTGCACCCTCAGAGGGCGACACATATAGCGATGCCGATTTGCATCACGCGATAGCCTCAAAAGACTGCTAAGGACCAGTGATCAGGTCCGGAAGCCTTTGGCTTTGAATAATTTCCGACAGGAGACCACTTACATGGCACACCTTGGGCCCATGCAAGAACGCCTGCTGATTGCCACTCTTCTGTTGAGCTTTGCCGCAGCGCCTGCTGTCGCGGGCGATGAACCGCAGACACCTGCAGCAACTGTCGCCGAAACCGCACAGCCGGGCGCACCAGGTGACACGACAGCTCAACCGCAAGACGCCTTAGACACCGCGCAAGCAAGCGACAAGGCTGCGACGACACCGGCGGAAATTCAGGACGGCTCCACAACGTCGGCCCCACCGGCAGCCGCAACAATGACAGAAGATGCCGCCAAGGCCGCCGAGATGGCAGCAAAAGAAACGGCCGCAACAGCAGCATCACTTGGGAGCAACGGAACGACGGCCAAGGCCACAACGCCGGAAACGGTTTCACCGGCAGCTCCCGCCGCGACTGAAGCTGTCGAGCCCAGGACTGCAGAAGCTGCCAGGCCTGAAGGCACCGTGAATGCCGTCGAGGCACCGAAAGAGAGCACATCGGCAGCCGCAAACGAGCCGGTGAAGGCCAGCGAAACAGCGAAGACGGATGGGGCGCCAGCTGCGAGCGACAGCACCTCGACCGAAAGCGTCGCAACGGAAACTCCGGCCAAGCCGGCGGCCGGGATTGCCGACAAGCCGCAACCGGCAGAGCCTGCCACGGCGACCGCTGACACGGCGCCCAAAGTGACGGAAGAACCGACATCCGACCACGTGAAGACGGAAGACGTCACGGCCCCCGCCACGGCTGCAACAAGCCAGCCCGAAGCGGCCGCGACGACCGCCAATACCGACAAGCAGGAGCCTGCCGCCGACGCAGCCCAGACCCAGGCTGCAACCGGTGACACCGCACCTGCGGTAAAGGATGCCCCGCACACCGAGCAGGCAAAAACCGAAAGCACAGCCGAACCTGCAGCAGCCGCGAGCAACAAACCTGAAGCGGCGGATGCCACCGCGAACGTCGAGAAACCGTCCCCGGCCACAGCCAAGGCCGAGCCCGAGAAGGCGCCAGACCATCCGACAGCCGCGACCGCGAGCAACGAGGACACGGCGCCCAAGGAGGCCCAGGACGCGACTGCAGTGTTCGATCCGACACCCGGCTCCAGTGGCCCCGATCCGCTGACCCCACCCCAGGCGGACAACAGCCCGATAGCCGCGCCGGGAACACCGGAACAATCGGCAGCCCCACCCAAGGCCGTCGTGCAGATTGATCCGATCGTCACCGAGGTGCGCAACCGCCTGGCCTTGCTGCCAAATTCCGGCAACAAGGCTGTCAAGGCCGAAATCGAAGCCATCAAGGCTTTCTATGGCAAGGACACCGCGTACCCGCTGTGGGTCAGCAAGGACGGCTTGACACGGCAGGGCCAGAAGCTCTTCGCCGCCTTGCGCCGGGCCGATACCTTCGGCCTCGATCCATCCGCCTTTGCCACGAGCATCGCGCCGACCGGCACGAGCCCGATTGAGAAGCGGGCGGACGCCGAAATCTCGCTCAGCATGGCCGCCCTGAAATATGCGCGCTATGCCCGTGGCGGGCGCATCTATCCGCCGTCACTGAGTTCGAATATCGACCTGAAGCCGCGCCTGTTCGAACCGAGCTCCCTGCTCAAGGCGCTGGCGATCGCACCATCTGCCGACATCTATCTCGAGGGCCTCAATCCCCATCACGCCGGCTTCAAGGCCTTGAAGAAGGCACTTGCCGAAGTGCGGGCCGAGGAACGAAAGGGAGGGAGCGCACGATCGGAGCGCCACATGAGCCAGACCGAACGCCGCATCATCGTCAACATGGAGCGCTGGCGCTGGCTGCCTGACCATCTCGGCAGCTTCTATATCTGGGACAACGTTCCCGAACAGGTCACCCGGGTCTTCCACAACGGCAAGAAGGTCCTGCAGGAACGCATCGTCGTCGGCAAACCAAAGACCCCGACGCCAATGTTCTCCGCCCCCATGCGCTTCGTCATTTTCCAGCCGTCATGGGGCGTACCGGATGGCATCAAGACCAACGAGTTGGCGCCGATGCTGCGCCGGGCCCAGGCCATCCAGTCGAGCTGGTTCTTCAGCGACAACGATTCTGCCTCGCGCGTGCTCCGTCGCTATGAGCTCAAGGTCTCCCAGGGGGGCCGCCTGATCAATCCCGACAGCGTGAACTGGGGATCGGTGGATATCCGCCGCTTCGATTTCTCCCAGGGACCGAGCCCGAAGAACGTGCTGGGGGTCGTCAAGTTCCGCTTCCCCAACAGGTTCGATGTCTACATGCATGACACCCCCGAGAGGCACCTGTTCTCCCGGTCGAACCGCTCGTTCAGCCACGGTTGCATGCGTGTCCAGAACACGCTGGACCTGGCTGCAACCATTCTCGCCTACGACAAGGGCTGGAGCAGCGCCCACGTCAAATCCCTCGCCGAACGCTCTGGCACGACCAATGTGACGCTCGACAAGCGCGTGCCCGTGCACATCGTCTATTTCACGGCAGTGGTCGATCACGACGGCAAGCTGCAGTCGTTCGGCGACATCTATGGCATGGATAGCCGCGTCGCATCCGCACTTGCCGGACGGTCGGTCACGTTGTCAAGTGCACAGCCCGTCTCGGACGATAATCCTGGTGCCTCCTCCGAGCGCAGGTCCAGGCGTGCCCCGCGCGCGAGGCCAAGCAGCGGCGGATCGGCGTCCGCAACACCTTCACCATCACCGTCGTTCCGTCCCTTCGCCAATGCCGCCAGCAGTGGCGGCTGATCGAGGGCAGGAAATCGGATCATTGGCGTAACGGCAGTGCCGCCAGCCAGGGTGACAGATGATGAAAGCGCATCTGTCGCCCGCGTAATTGGCAGGGTCGGGGGAGGCGCAAGGCCGATGTTTCATCTGTTCAAGGGCCGGCGTCTCGCATGGGCTGCGCTGCCCTCGGCTGTTCTACTACTGATGCACGCCTCCCCGGCCCGCGCCGCCGGACCCGAAATGCTGTTTGAGCCTGCCACCGGCACGGTGTTCTATGCCCTGGAGCCGGACCGCAGGTGGCACCCGGCATCCATCACGAAAATCATGACAGCCTTTGTCGTTTTCGAGGACGTCAAGGCTGGTCGCGTTACGTGGAAGGACGACGTTCCTCTTTCCACCTATGCCCGCATCCAGCCGGCGAGCCGCATCGGCCTGAGAGCCGGCATCAAGATCAACCTGGAGGAAGCGACCGCCGGCATGATCCTGCGTTCCGCCAACGATTTCGCGGTCGCCCTTGCCGAACGTATTGCGGGAGACGAGGGCAGTTTCGTGCAGCGCATGAACGCCACTGCCCGGCGGCTGGGAATGAGCCGGACCAATTATGAAAACCCGCACGGCCTGCCCAACGAGGAGCAGGTCACGACCGCCCGTGACATGGCCCGTCTGGTGACCGTGATCCTGCGCGATTTCCCGAAGGACTCGGAGGTCTTCTCCCGGACCTCCATCCACATCCACCGGGGAACCTTTTATAATGCCAACGACCTGCTGCGCACCTTCGAAGGCGCGGATGGCATGAAGACCGGCTTCACCTGTGAGGCTGGCTACAACGTCGTGGCCACAGCGACCCGCAACAACCATCGTCTGGCCGCCATCGTATTCGGCGCCCCCAATCGCTGGAGCCGGTCCAGGCGCGCCAAAACGCTGCTCGAAGCCGGCTTCACCTACCTGCAGCAGGCAGACAAGCGCGACACGCTCCTCGCCAGCGCCAACAAGACGACCAGGACATTGGCTGGTCCGGCCCTGGCGGACACCGCCATTCCTCTCGGCAAGGCGACACAATCGAACATCCAACGGGAAATGCATCTGACCGGACCGCGGCCCGCTGAGATCCAGCTCCCGACCCCGGCCCTCGTCGTGATCCCCGCGCAGGATGATCGCCCCGCAGGAACACTCCAACGCATCAGCCTGAAGGATCTGCCAATCTCTCCCGCCACCATGTCGGAGCCATTGGACGCCGCCACTGCGATGCGGATGCGCAAATGCCCCGGATCGGGCCGCACGCACCGGCGCCACCGGCCGGTTCTGACAAAAATCGAAACCAAGGCCACCGACCAGGGCAGCACCCGCGCGAAGAACCGCCCAACCGCACACCAGAATGTAGAGCCGCCAAGGCGCCCCACACCTGGTATCCGCGCGGCCACATCATCACCCTCATCGGCGAAGTAGAACGCGGTGCAACGAGACCAACCGGCGACAAGGCGTCGTCGTCACGGCCTCACCTTGGCAGGCCTCGGCCAACGGCGCGCGACCTCGGGAAGCACCTCGTCGATCAACCGCTGTGTCTGATGGAGCATGGCATCATCGCCCCGCCCAACCGGCCGGATCACGAATTTCTCGACGCCGTTTGTCACATACTCCGCAATCCGCTGCACAAGGTCATCCTTGTCGCCGACAGCAAAGTAGTTCAGCGGCTCCCGCCCTGTGCGCTTCTTGTAGGAGGCCATGACCTTGTCCAGCACAGGCGCATCAGGTTTGCCGAAATAGAACGGGAACCCGGCGCCATAATGGTCTGCATCAATCGTCCGATTGTATTTGGGAAGCGCCGCCTTGATCGCCTTCACGACCTCTCCCGCCTGCTCCGGCGTTTCCGGGCCCGCCTGCCATCCGGTGCCGACACGCGCGGTTCTTTCGATGGCCGCCTGCGAACTACCGCCGATCCACATGGGAATATCCGCTTGCACCGGCCGAGGCGAGATCGAGGCCCCGGAGAGCTTGTAGTGGCGCCCCTCGAAATCGACCCGCTCCTCGCGCCATAGCCGCTTGATGATCTCCAGCCCCTCGTCGGTCTTGCCGCCACGGCCCTTGGTATCGATGCCGAGCGCCTTCCACTCCGGCGCCATCGGACTGCCAACGCCGAACGCAGGCAGCAGGCGCCCTTCCGACAGAACGTCGATGGTGGCGCATTGCTTGGCGATCAGCACGGGATCGCGCAACGCCAGGGAAATGACGTTCATGCCGAACTTGAGGCGCTTCGTCCTGCCGGCAACAGCCGCGATGGCCGTCATGCATTCGAGGATAGGCTCGCGGCTGACGACCCGGTCGGTCTGCCAGAAGCTGTCGACGCCGCCAGCCTCGCACATGTCAACCCATCGCCAGTAGGCTTTCGTGGTCTCGAACGGATACTCCATCAGACCAATCCCGACGGCGACTGCCATGATCCATGCCTCCACAAGGTTCCCTGGGGCGCCTGGCCACCCCCTGTCCTTGGCTGCCCACGTCCATGCAGCCGTCAAGCTGCGATGGTTCCTCCCGAACCGCCCTGCGTCAAGACTAGGCCGGAAGTTTCGGCGCCGCACGTTTCGGGTCGAACGCAGTCCCTGCCCATGGCATAGATCGTGCGACGAAGCCCAATCCGTACCGGCAAGACTTGAAACCCATGGCAAATGACACGCCGAAAACAGACCGCACACCACCGTCCGGCAGCCCACATCCGGGCATTGCGGAGACCGTCGATGCCCTCGACTGGAAGGAGCTGTCGGCGACCCTCGACCAGGCCGGCGCAACCACCACGGGCAGACTTCTGACTCCGGACCAGTGTGCCGACCTTGTCGCCCTCTACAATGACGAAACCGCATTCCGCAGCCAGGTCGTCATGGCCAGGCATGGCTTCGGATCAGGGGAATACAAATACCTGTCCTATCCCCTGCCGGCGCTGGTCCGGACACTCAGAACGGCGCTCTATCCTCACCTGGCCCGCATCGCCAACCACTGGCGCTCCAGTCTCGGAGACCGCGCCGATTTCCCGGACACCCATCAGGAGTTTCTCGACATCTGCCACGCGGCCGGTCAGTCGCGCCCCACACCGCTGCTGCTCAAATATGGTCCGGGCGACTACAAGTGCCTCCACCGCGACCTTTACGGTCCACTTGTCTTTCCCCTGCAGGTGGTCATTGCCTTGTCCGATCACCAGACCGATTTCACAGGCGGCCAATTCGTCCTCGTCGAGCAGCGCCCACGCCGCCAGTCCCGAGCCGAGGTCCTTGTCCCGAACCAGGGTGAAGCAATCATTTTCGCCGTCGATGAACGCCCCGTCACAGGCGCGCGTGGTCCCTACCGGGTCCGGATGCGTCACGGCGTCAGCCGGATCCACGATGGAGAGCGCTACACCCTGGGCATCATCTTTCACGATGCAGCATGAACCGGCAGCCAGGCCTTGGCGCAGTTCTGATCGAGCCGGAATCGCACGCGCCACGACTGCCGCCCGCCCATGGGCCGGAACGGCCAACCGGCGCAATGGACAGGATCGTTGCAGCCAGAAACAGTCTATTCCCTGAAGGGAAGGTCTGCGACAGCCCGCATGACCTCCTCGATGTGCTCGAACACCCAGAAATGCCCCTGGCCTTCGAGTTCGTGCACGCGACAGTCACCCAGCCGGTCCGCGAAATCGAATGTGAACGCTGCCGGCACGACCTTGTCGGCGGTGCCCTGCCACAGAACCGCCGGCGTCCTGATGGCGCCGAGATCGAGCCCCCACGGTTTGGAGAATATCGCCATGTCGGCCAGCGGTGCATCAACGCCCTGCCGAACGGCTTCGCGCGTCATCGCAATCATGGCGCGGCGCGTCGCCGGCACGGAGAAGACCCGTCGGTCGGCAGAGGAAAGTGTCGCAGCAAACATTGAAAACGAGACCTCCGGAGCCGCCAGAAAAGCAGCCCGGGTCATCCGCGCGCCACGCCGCAGAAGCCTGGGGACCTTCGGCAGCCCCAGGAAGAAACCGCGTTCGGCACGCGACAGGTGCACCTTGTCGGATGGCGCCCCGATCTCGCCAAGCGGCGACACCAGGGCGAGACCGGAAATCCGTTCGCTGAGATGAGCCGCGACTCCCACTGCATAGGGTCCGCCACCTGAAATCGCCACAACCGGCGCACGGCCAATCCGGAGATGATCCATCAGATGGCTGGTATCCCGGCTCCAGTCGGCAAGCGTCCGCCCGGGCTGCGGGTCGGAGACACCAAATCCCGGCCGGTCGGGCGCAATGACACAGAGCCCCAGCCGCCGCGCCACATCATCTGCCGGTGAAAACAACAGACGGCACGCGGGCGTGCCATGAAACGCCAGAACCGGACGCCCTCCGGGGTCGCCGAAGGTCGTCCAGCCCAGCCTTCGCCCATCGGGAAGCGACAATTGCTCGAAATCCGTCGCATCCCTCATCGTGCCGCCTTGCACCTCATCGATACCGAATCAATCCGCATCATCACCGCAATGATGTCATCCCGCGGCCCGGTTCTGCAATCGATTCAGGATGCCAAGCCGTTCCTCGGCCGCCGACAGGATCATGCCAAGAAGCTCCGGATAGCGGATACCCTGAAAACCGGCCATCAGGTTCATCTTGCCATCCCAGCACCAACCCGGATTGGGATTGACCTC
>JBKDZY010000679.1:0-1770 GCA_047971765.1 Hyphomicrobiaceae bacterium
ATGCGGCCGAGCAGGTCCGCGCGTTCCTCGACCGAAGTCTGCGAGAAGCTCTCGAAGGCTGCGCGGGCTGCCTTCACGGCCTTGTCGACGTCGGCCGCCGAGCCGAGCGAGACCTCGCCGATCGAGCTTTCGGTTGCCGGGTCGATGACCGGGATGGTGCGGGCGCTCGCGGGAGCGGTCCAGGCTCCGTCGATGAAGAATTCCTTGGCGTGCGTGCGGCTCATGGCCTTGCTCCTATGCTTCGAGGTGCGAATTGTGCCGCACTGGGTTCACAGTCCGGCGCATGGGTCAATCGGGAACCACTGGCGGCCTGGGCCGCGCGCGGTTCGGGGGAATTGGTCCAGTCTCAGGCGTCTGCGAGGAACTCTAGGACCAGCGTCGAGAAGCCGACCGGGGCCTGCTCGAACATGTTATGGGATGCCATTGGTATCATGTGGCAGCGGGCGCCGGGAATTGTTTCCGAAAGCGCCTTCAGGACGACCGGCAACAGCCCCTTGGTCAATTCGCCTCCGACGAGCAGGGTTGGTGGCTTGATGGACTCGGCGGAAGCCCGGGAGAAAGGCTGACGGGCCTCCTTCAGCTGGCCAATCAGGGTGTGGGCATTGTCGCGGCGCAACTGCTTGGAGGCGGCGGGGCGCTTGTCCCAGTTGCCCTCGCCATAGATGCGGTCAACGAACACCTTGAGGCCACCGTCGATGTCGCCACTGTCGATGATTTTCGCGGCCGCGATGATGCTCTCGGTCCGTTCCGCGGAAAGTGGCGTTCCAGGCGGCATGAGGCTCTCGTCGAGTTCGCCGCCGGGTTCGGCCAGGATGAGTTTCTTGATCAGGTCCGGCCTTTGTTCTGCAACCCGGAAGGCGATATGGCCGCCACGCGAATGGCCCATGAGGTGGAGCGGGCCGGCGCCAAGAGCCTCGATGAAGGCGATCACATCGGCGGTGTGCTGGGCAATGGTGTAGGTGGGAGCCTTGCCATCCCAGGTATCAGGGAAGAAGTGCCGGAGGCTTGGCACGATCAGACGGTAATCCTGTGACAGGGGCCCCATGACGGCGCTCCAGGCGCGGAAATCTCCGAGCGAACCGTGAATGGCGACGAGCGGAGGGCCGCTCCCAAGCGAAATATAGGGCATGGCATAGCCATTGACGTCTGCGGTCAACATCGGGGGCCTCCTGGAACGGTCTCACCCTCAAGTACACTGCCAGCGGACATGCGCAAAGCCGGGGTGCCGGAAAAGGCATGGCGGTCAGGCTTATGGATGGTAGCAGGCTGGTTCTTGCCGGGGATGACTTTACCCCCTGCCGTGGACGATTTACTCCTCGCCGAGGGCTGGCGGCGGCCATCGCCTCGATGGCAAGGCGTGGCACAAGCACTCGACTTGGCCGGTCATCTACAATATGGGGGCATCACAGGGACCACAACCAAGCCTTGAAAGCGTGGGTCATGCAACCGTCCGACATCATTCTTCCCGTTGCCGCGCAGGCTGCGCTGACTGTGGTCATCCTGCTGGGGCTGCTGCCGGCCCGCTTCTTCTCGATGAAGGGCGATGGGCTGAAACTCGATGACCGTGATGTCAGGCTGGGGCTCAATGTCTGGTCGGACCAGGCCCAGAGGACGCACAACAGCTACAAGAGCCAGTTCGAGCTGCCGGTCCTCTTCTATGCGGTGGCCGCGTTCTCGATGCTGGCGGGTGCGGTGGACCAGACCATGGTGATGCTGGCCTGGGTGTTCGTTGGTCTGCGGATCGCGCATGCGATCATCCACAACGGGCCC
>JBKDZY010000680.1:0-4161 GCA_047971765.1 Hyphomicrobiaceae bacterium
CTGGCGGCCTGGGCCAGCCCGACACGTTCGAACAGGGCGGCGTTGTGGGCAACCGGCTGGCGTTTGAGGCGCGCATAGAAGTCAAGCACTTCAGTGCCGGTCATCCCGTCAGGGAAGACGATACTTTCAGGCAGGAAACCAATGGCTTTTCGAGCGGCAACAAATTCTGTTCCGGACGCCTCAGCCCCCAGGACTGTCACCTTTCCAGCCGTCGGACGAATGAGTCCAAGCAGCAATTTGATCAAGGTGCTCTTGCCTGCACCGTTATGTCCGATCAAGGCAACACGCTGCGCCCGAGGGACCGTGAGGCCGACCGCGTCCAAGGCCCGCACGTCGCAGTACTGCTTGCTCACGGCGTCGAGATTTATGACGAGCTCATCCCGATCTTCAATCATTGGCGCTGCCCATTGCCGCTTTCGTCGGATCGAGAACTGCCGCAAGGGCTGGCGAGAGCGCCGGCGGCTGCATCAGCGGAAAACTGTCAACGACGCCTCCCGGATGCAGATTCGGGAAGGCGCTCTGTGCCCAACGCAGGACCTGGAGTGCCGGACTGTTGACGAGCAGTTTCGCGGAGGGATAGCGCCAAAGGATATGATCAACGAGATCGTTCGGGCGGTAGGGCGTGTCGGCAATGCCGCGCCCCCTCAGGTCGAAGGCCGGGTTGTCGCTCCAGTAGTTGCCGCGACCGTTCAACGACCATTCCAGATTGCGCGTGCCGACATACATGACCTGCGTCTGGTTCCGCACGAAGGCGTTCTCGGTCATGACGTTGCGCTCGGATCCGGCCGTGAACTGGACTCCGATCCTGCAATCCTCGAACCAGTTGTGCGAAAAACGGTTCTTGTTGGCGTTATAGATGAAGACACACTTGTCGCCGCCGCGCACGACATTGCCCTCGATTTCGGAGCTGTTCGCATAGTTGAAGAGCAGTCCGTGATCACGGTCCCCTTTCGAGATATTGCGCCGAACGACGAGGCGATCGGAGAACATGATCGCGTAGCCGGCGTGATTGCCAATCGAGATGTTGTCG
Organism: Hyphomicrobiaceae bacterium; assembly: GCA_047971765.1. GTDB lineage: Bacteria > Pseudomonadota > Alphaproteobacteria > Rhizobiales > Hyphomicrobiaceae. The sequence continues at coordinate 1,031 of JBKDZY010000680.1, forward strand.
CTGACTTCGCTATTGTTCGTGTACATGTAGTGCACGGCGAAACGGACGCCCTGCATGTGGTTGCCCTTGAACACGTTGTTCCGGCTGACATTGGCGAAGATGCCGTCACGACCGCCCGTAATGGTGTTGTGAAGAACCTTGGCACCGGGAGCATTCCAGACATAGACACCGTTGCCGCTGTCGTTCAGGTTGGGGGCAACCCAACCTGCGATGTCATTGTTCTCGACAATCGCATCGGCAGAACCGTGCACGTAGACACCGACCAGGTTTCCCCTGAGGGTGTTGTTGCGTACCACGGCTCCAGTTGCCGTCTTGGCGAGGAAAATCGCGGCATCCATATGCTGCAGTGAGCGACCGGAGTTTCGCACGGTCACGCTCTCGATCGTGACATTCGGCGAAGTGACATGGATCGTGCGGCCGCGGCGATGACCCTCGATTACGACGCCTGCCTGCCCTTTCAGCACAAGCGGACGGTCGATCAGCACGGGGCCATCATAAACCCCGGGCTGCAGTTCCAGCACCTCACCTGGCTGCGCGTGCGCAACGGCGGCCTGCAGGTTTGCGCCTGCAGCAACCTCGACCGCCGCAGCCCGGGCTGGCTGGAACGACGCACCAGCCAGAGCCAACAGCACTCCACACATGTGGAACTGGATGCGCATCAGGTTTTACGCGGCTTCACCATCAAGCGACCGGCCATCTCCATGTGCAAGGCATGGCAGAACCATTGGCAATAGTACCAGTGCACACCGGGCCGATCCGCGACGAAGGTCACCGATGCCGTCTGCTGAGGGGACACTTCCATCGCCACGCCATGGCCCACCAGTGTGAACCCGTGTGTCAGATCCTCGACGTCATCCATGTTGGTCACGACGATGGTAACCTCGTTGCCTTCCTCGACTTCAATCTTCGTGAGGCTGAAGACGGGAGCAATCGACGTCATGTAGACGCGGACCTTGTTGCCATCGCGAATGATATTCGCCGCCTCTTCCAGCTTGACTCCATCCTTCTTGGCCTGGACGCGCGCGTCCTCCCACATCGGATCGTCCCGCTTCCAGATCGCAATCGGGCGAACCTTGGAGCGATGCACGATGCAGATGTCATGAGGCTCGGCAAAACTCGGGCCGTCGTGGACGAGCTTCATCTCACCGGTCGATATATCGATCAGCTGGTCGTTCTCCGGATGCAGTGGACCGCACGCGAGGAAGCGATCCTTCGAGAACTTGTTGAGCGACATCAGCCACTTTCCGTCGGCCTCCTTGGTCTCACCCATCGACGTGTGGTTATGACCCGGCTGATAGTGGACATCGAGCTTCTGGATGATCGGGTCGACCTTCTCCCCCTTGAAGAGCTGCTTGGCCTTTTCGATGTTCCATTTCACGACCTGGCTATCGAGGAATGCCGTCGTAAAGGCGTTGCCCTTGCCATCGAATGCCGTGTGAAGCGGTCCAAGCCCGATCTCAGGCTCGGCAACCACCACTTCGCGCGGCTTGATCTTGTCGTCGAACAGCGCGTCGAGCAACCTGACGTCAATGACCGTGGTCGTGGGGGACAACTTGCCGTTGACGACCACATGTATGCCGTCGGGTGCCGTATTCACACCATGCGGGTTGTTGGAAATCGGCACGTAGCGGGTGTAACGCGAACCATGTCTGCCATCGACGACCGGCACGCCATTCATGCGCTTGAAATCGCCCGATTTGACGGCCTCCTCGATGCGCTTGATGTTGAAGACGACGACCCAGTCCTGTTCCGCGGCGGTCATGTCTTCCAGGACGAAGCCCTTCTCCGAATTGTAGGAGGTCGAGAACGCATACTTGCCCTGGTAGTCGGCGTCGGTGTTGTCGAGGTTCCCGTCCACCATGACCTGCCACGCCACCTTCATGGTGTCGCCATCGATGGCGGTATAGACGGACCAGTACTTCGATTTGTCATCATCCAGGATCGAGCCGTCATTGGGCAATGGAATGATGTGCTCGCTGTTGGCGAAGACATAGCCGGTCCGGGGGAATTTCTGAGGACGCAGGCCGTGAATGTCGGAGGCGTTCGGAACCTCGACAATCTTGTCACACTTCATGACGTCGCAGCGGATGCGTGCGACGCGGCAATTGGCCTTGTCGTTTATGAAGATGTAGCGGCCGTCATAGGTGCCGTCCGTGAAGGACATGTGCGGGTGGTGAGCGTCACCGTTGTGATATACGCCCCCCCTTGTCTCCAGGAACTTCCTGGTTTCCGGGAGCAGGCCTTCGGTCAGGATCTTGCGGCTTTCGTTCGTTATGCCCCAACCCGTGGCACTGTCACGGTTGAACACGGGAATGCGCATGATTTCGCGCATGGATGGAATACCGAGGATGCGGACTTCGCCTGACTGGCCACTGCTGTTGAAACCATAATATTCGTCGAGATCACCGGGCTTCACTTCGACGGATTGACCACCACTGCGCGATTGCGCGCGCAGGTTCGAGGGCATGACGCCAAGGCCTGCAGCTCCGGCAAGAGCGCCTCCACTCAGAAGCAGGCTCCGCCGACGCATCTCGAAGCTGGAGGTGCGCTCTGCATCGGTCTCGGACGCGTCAGATGGTTTCACGTCGCCCTTCTTTGGTTCGTCGGTCATCGCAATGTTTCCTTGTTCTGGGTGATCTAGTCACAACCGATCCCTGGATCGGCGGCGGATAATCATTGTGCCGCGCTGGCCGGACTCTCCTGCTCCGACGTCCTGGCGAGATGAGGCATTTCAACCTTGGGCGGGCCCAACTGTTGTCCACCCATGACGCTGGCCCGCTTTTCGGTGCGCAGGCGACGTTGGATCATCACGGGACAACGGTGGTCGTCGTGATACAATTCCTGGCAATGCAGACATTGAATGCATTCGTTCGGATTGATGTTGCCCTCGGGATGAATGGCCTGCACCGGACATTCCACAGAGCAGCGATCACAGGGGTTTCCGCACTCACGATATCGGCGCAGCCAGTCGAACATCCGCAGCCGACCGGGAATGGCCAGTGCTGCGCCAAGCGGACACAGATAGCGGCAGAAGAAGCGCTCGACGAACAAACCCACCGTCAACAGGGCGACGGCATAGAGAATGAACGGCCACTCGCGCGCAAACCGCAGAATGATGGCGGTCTTGAACG
>JBKDZY010000681.1:0-3408 GCA_047971765.1 Hyphomicrobiaceae bacterium
GGCTGCCGTCAGTTTTCTCATGGCATTCTGGATCAGCACTTGCCATTGCGCGATCGTATCCACGCAGAGACCGTGCCACCCTTTGGCTCGGAACCTTGATAATTTCGTCATAAAGTTGCTCGTCCGAAACCACAATCATGCGCAATTCGTTGGGTAGCCCTGGTGCAGACAACCTCCTTCCCGAGCTCGCGGGCATATCCGTATTCCGAGGGATGACTGATCGCAGAAAGAGCCCTTTGCGATGGCTCCGGATCGTGCAGACGAGGCCAGCATGGACTATCCAACGACGAAGAAGCCTCCGGTGAAGCGGACGCGGCGGGCGGGCGGCTATCTGGTGTTCGTCAGTCTGCTGGCCGTCTTGGGGCCGGCGACGCTGCTTTATGCATTCCAGTATCCGCTGGTGGGGTTCCAGCGCTCGTCCCTGGTGTCGTTCTGGCCTTCGTCCGGTCCCGAGGCCGGCACTCCGGCTGCTCCTTCGGCGCATGAGCAGAGGCAGGTGTCCACTGAGCCGCGCGCGCCTTCGGGCCGCGGCGAAGCAATTGGTGGGCGTGGAGAAGCTGCGCCGCCATCTGCCGGGAGCGGATTGTTGTCCGATGGCACACTGGAGCCACGCACGGTCAAGACCCGCATCATGCGCATCGAGGGACGGGAGCCATCGCGCAGTGGGCCAATCCTTTCTGCATCGGTGCAACCAACGGATGATGCGCCGGCTCTGGTGCGCGAGCCCCGTTTGGCGATGCGTCCGGGAAAGCCTGGGCGCGCGGCCGGGAGGACGCGGACGACTGGCGCGGGCGGCCTGTCGTGCGGTACGGGGCGGGCGTCCACCCCGGCCGATGGCATCAGTGCCAGGCTCGAGCTGCAGAGTTGTCTTGCGCGCTTGAAGTCCAATCCGGAGTTCGATCATGCGGCGGGACGGTTCCCGCTTTCTGCAGGCCATGCCAACCTTGCCTGCGACACCTGCCATCAGTCGCTCAACTTGTCGGCCCCCAGGCACTGCCCGGCGTGCCATGAGAAGGCTGCGGCATTGACAGGCAAGTGATGCTGCACGGGCCGAGCCCATTCCGCATTTTGCTGGATGGGCTGAAGGGGGCTTCTCCGTAGAGTTTTTTCCGCTCATGTGCCGTGTCGGCCTGCGGCCGGGCACTCCGCGAGGGAGGGCGAGGGGGTAGGCCATTGGCGCTCGGCGTCACGGGACGACGTCAGATGCCGAATTCCTGGCTCCAGCTTTCGGGCAGGCGCCCCATCCGCTCCGCAACAGCCTCTGCCTGCGGTTGGCACTGCTGGCGCAGGTGCTCGCGGATTTCGGGGCGAAGCCGGGCCTGCTGGCTGCGATTGTAGCGCTTGCCGAGATCAGAAAAGTATTCCGGCTCGAACGACACGCGGAGGAATGTGCAGACCTGCTGGAGCGCGGCGAGGCGGTCCTGGTGCATCTCCTCGTAGAACAGCGGCAACGATTGCGCCTTGCCGAACACCAGGTTCATGTCGTCGAGGGTCTGGGAGTAGTCGCCCAGTTCACGGAACCGCGGCTCCTTCAGCATCGAGAAAATTGCATCTGCCGCCAGTGCGTTGGCGTCCAGCCCGCGCACGCGGCACTGGTGAAGGACCTGGCTCCACATGCGGTCGACGGGATTGCGCATGATGAACAACACCCGCGCGGTGGGAGCCAGGCGGTGAATGTGGGCGAGGCCATCCTTGCCGATCATCGCATATTCAGGGGTGATCTCGCCGGCCATCCTGCGGTTGCCGCGATGCGTGAACAGCCGGCAGTACCAGTCATCGTCGATGGGTGTGCGCATGTAGTCTCGCCACCACTGCCATTGGCTGGTGTGTTCGGAGAACCGGCTCCATTGTGTCCACATGCGCTGGTGATACTTGCGATAGCGCGAGCGGCGCTTGTGCTGGGAGAGGTGCTCGGTCACGCCTGTGATGTGGTCGAAATAGTGGATTTCCTTCACTGGCGTGACGAACACGTCCGGGTGGGTCGCCAGCATCCGGGCAAGCCAGGTGGTTCCAGATTTCTGGGCGCCGATGCCAACGAAGTAGTTCTCGATGATTGCCACGTCCGTCCGAGCCCCTGTGTCTCAGTCCTGTCTCGCCCCGTAGTCGCCTTGTTCCCCAGTGAAGCGCATGCGTTGCACCCTGCCGTCAATAGCGGAATTGTTCGGACAGGATGCGCTCGTCGAGGCTGTGGCCAGGGTCGAAGAGCATAAGGATGTCGATGTCGCGTGCCTCCTGGATTTTCACGCTCGTGACGTTGCGGGTCTCCAGGTTGTCGGCAACGGCGCTGACAGGGCGCTTGTTCGCCTCGAGCACCTGGATCTCGATGGAGGCGCTGGCCGACAGGAGGGCGCCACGCCAGCGGCGCGGACGGAAGGCCGAAATGGGCGTGAGGGCCAGGAGGCGCGCGTCGATCGGCAGGATCGGGCCATAGGCCGACAGATTGTAGGCGGTGGACCCGGCCGGGGTCGCGACCAGAACGCCGTCGCAGGACAGTTCGTCGAGGCGGACCTTGGCATCAACCGAAATCTGCAGCTTGGCTGCCTGGTGGGTTTCACGAAAGACGGAAACCTCGTTGATGGCAATGCCGTTGTGGGTGATGCCCACGGCATCTACCGCGGTCATGGCGAGGGGGTGCAGGCGGCTGATCTCGGCGCCGGACAGGCGCTCGACAAGTTCGTCCTCGCGGTATTCATTCATGAGGAAACCGACGGAGCCGCGGTTCATGCCATAGATGGGGATGCGGTCGTGCAGGTGTCGATGAAGGGTCTCGAGCATGAGGCCGTCACCGCCAAGGGTCACGATGACATCGGCGTTCTCGACGGGCGTGTTGCCGTAGCGCTCGGACATGCGTTTCAGTGCGCGTCTGGCCGCGGTGCTGCTGCTCGCGACAAACGCGATGCGTTCATAGTTGCGCTTGCGGCCTGGCATGCGAGATCCTGTTTGCCTGTCGTCGGCCTGTCGGGCCGCACTGCGTCGGATAGTCTTTGACCTGCCAGAAAAGAGCCTGGGAGTAAATGCGATGACGCAAGTTGCCGCGGGAAGCCGCCGTCAGGCGCCGGAGAATGAAACCAGCATTGTTTATGCCACTTTTCCGAGTGTGGAGGAGGCGGAAAGGATCGGCGGGCTGCTGGTGCAGTGGCGGCTTGCGGCGTGCGTCAACCTGATCGACGGGATGCGCTCGATCTATCGATGGGACGGAAAGATCGAGACAGGCCGGGAGGTTGTGGGCGTCATCAAGACACGGCGTGTGCTTGCCGAGCGCGTCGTCGGCGCGGTCAAGGTGCTGCACTCGTACGACAACCCAGCCGTCGTGGTGCTGCCCGCATTGGGCGGCTCGGATACGTTCCTGTACTGGATTAGGGCGGAAACCGCGGATTGAGCCTTGCGGGAAGGCAGAGACTTGTCCAG
>JBKDZY010000682.1:0-3973 GCA_047971765.1 Hyphomicrobiaceae bacterium
GACTTGTCGTGAACGGCAGGGGGGTCCGGGGCGATGTCGTACTGCGCGAAGACAATGCGGAGGGGTATGAGACGAGTGCCGCAAAGGCAGCGTTCCTCGAAGGACGCCGCGAGACACTGAATACTTGTGTTCAGCAAATCCTTGGCAGGGACGGAGAACGGGTTCTCCGGCAAGCCGAGGTCTTTGAATCTGACTTTCATTCAGGACCGAAACGGAAAGAGCAGATTGAGAGCACTCTTGAATATTTAAGGAAGAAAGGTCTGGAGGCCTCGCCCGGCGTGAAGATTAAGATCGGAAAGATGCTCTCATCAGGTGATGCTAATTTCCCGAGCACGGAGACAATCCCGAAACCATTCCTCGTCTTTGATCCGAGCGGTACGCGAAAAGACGATTGGGCCGAGCGCGGCATCAAGAAGAACGGGCCTTACGATCAAAGGACTTTCAGTCCCAAGCAGCTGAATATCGCTGTTATCTGTCAAGCGCGCCATGAAGGGCAAGTAGATCGCTTCGTCGCCAAGTTTCTTGACGGGATGCCGGACACGGTAAGCGGCAAGAACATGGTCGCCCGATATGGTGACGGCTTTCTGCGTCGCTATCAGCTAGAGCGCCCCAATCTGGAATTCTTCACGGCACCAAGCTCATCAACAGGTGACTATCAAGTAGCAAGCCACCGCGCTCTCTCAAAAGCGAGTGAGGATGGGTTCAAATGGGATCTCGTGCTCGTTCAAGTGGAGGAAGAGTTCAAAGCTCTAGAAGACGGGAGCAACCCATACTTCGCGACGAAATCGACATTTTTGAAACGGGATGTCCCCGTGCAGAGCGTTCTGCTTGAGACGATGGCGCAGCCCGACAGCCAGCTTGTATTTTCCTTGAACCACATGAGCTTGGCGACATACGTCAAGCTTGGCGGCACGCCGTGGCTCCTAGCCTCACCGCAAACCGTAGCCCATGAACTCGTGATCGGTCTCGGTTCGCACTCGGCTTCCGCAAGTCGCATCGGATCGCGCGAGAGGTTTGTCGGCATCACAACCGTGTTCTCAAGTGACGGGAGTTATCTGCTAACTGACCGAACTGCCGTTGTGCCGTTTGATAGATACTCCGATGCTCTTTATGAAACTCTGAAGCGAGCGATCACCACGGTTCGAAAGCAAGATAATTGGCGAAGCACGGACAAAGTCAGGCTTGTCTTTCATGTATTCAAACCGCTCAAGGATGCCGAAGCCGAAGCTGTTGAGCAGACGGTGAAAGACTTAAACTTGGACAACGTGACATTCGCGTTCATCCACGTCGCACAAAGTCATCCCTACCTGATATTTGATAACAACCAGAAGGGTATCGGCTATCGAGACCCGAAAAAGGGCGTGCTCGGTCCTACCCGAGGCCTGCACATCAAGTTGGGAGACAGGGAATCACTTGTCGTCTTTTCAGGTGCATCTGAACTGAAGCAGGCCAGTGATGGTATGCCACGCCCTTGCCTATTGAAGCTACATCGCCTGTCCACCTTCAGGGACATGACTTACCTCGCACGTCAGGCATTCGAATTCTCAGGTCATTCGTGGCGCATGCTTGCTCCCGAGCCATTCCCGATCACAATCCGTTATTCAGACCTGATTGCCGAGCGACTGTCCGGTCTTAGCAGTGTGAGTGGCTGGGATGACGAAGCCGTGAAGTTTGGTCAAGTCGGTAAGACGTTGTGGTTCCTATGACCATGGCAGACCTTCTACAGATACGCGCCGCTTTAGAAGCGCAGATGGCACGTCAGCAAGGTCTCCCTTGCCACGTTGCGGCTTTCATTAATTGGCTCTCTTCAGACGCGGCGGAACTGCGCAAGCAAATTGATGAGGTCATTTCGCTACCAGATCAGGCACGGAACCCTGAGCACGTAGCCGCACTAGGCTTTGGTGCAGCAAGCAGGCTCCTGTCGGAAGAGGAGTTAGCAGCGTTCAACGACGAAATCACCCATTTGAAGGGAAGAAGATTTTTCGTCCCTGGTAGACCGCCACGCTTTGAGATTGACGGTCCCGCTCTCCTCGGAGTTGCGCTAGGCGCTGCCACATACGATGATCCTGAGACGCAAAAATGGCTGACTGAGCTGCTCGCCCGATCATCGCAGCAAGTGGCAAACGACGATTGGCAGCTCGGCTTGATTCGAGCGGCAAGGGTTTGCTCCGGTGAAAACAACATAAAAATCATCCCTGCGGACTTGGCAGTTGCGCTCGCAGCTAAACGACTGATCGAGCCTGACGCAAACGAGTTACAGGAAGGCTGGGCGCTCGCATCTACCCTGCGGCCACACCATTGTGGTCCCGTACGCGACGCGGTGCGTTTGACTGCATTCGATTATGTGCTGGCCCGAAGGGGACAGATTACAATCGGCGCAATGACGCGAGAAAGCCTTGTGCAGCTATTGCAGGGGATGTCTCGTTCGATGCGGCTCTGGACCTATGAGAACGAGCCTAGGACGACGAGATCAATAACGGCGCGGTGGGAGATGGAGAACGAGTATCATGTCCAAAATCTTCTTTGGGCAGTGCTTGCGCCAGTCCTTTCTGATCTGGAAGACGAAGAAAATCTACCGTCAATCGGTCATAAAAATCCGCGCGCCGATCTTTGCGTTCCCAGCTTACGTACGATCATCGAAGTCAAATTCATGCGTGCGTCAGGACAGGCTGCATGTAGAAAAGTTATCGACGAAATCGCTGCTGATGCAAGCCTCTACCTCGGCAAGACAACGAACTATGACAACATCATTTGTTTCGTTTGGGATGATTGTGCCCAAACGGAACAGCATGACGAGTTGAAAGCAGGGCTAGAAGCTATCAATGGCATTTCCGCGGCAGTGATTCTCCCGCGCCCATCGAAGATGAAAAAGCCGTCAGATTAGTTTATTATCAAAATTTTACGATTTGATGGCCCCCGAAAATGCATTGGCGAACGCATCCGTATTCAGTTCGAACTGGGCGAGCCGTTTCGCTACTCCCGATGCACTTGATGCTATGTCTTGATCAGTGAGCTGCTGCGCGAATGCCCTCAGATTTTTGCGAAGTTTTTCTAACCCCTTCGCGTCGATGACGCGCATACCGTTAACGCTGCTCGCGCCTTGACCAAGCTTTCGCTCGGGATGGATCATGATCGGCACGGACGTAGATGCAGGGTATCGCGCCGCGAACCACTCCATTGATTGACCAAGCTGGCCGGCGTCTTTCTTTGCTATGCCGTCACCAGCTGTAACGCCATTCTTGCACTCAATCACGAGGAACGACCCGCCCGGAAGCGCCCACAAATTGTCCGGCCCTTCCTTGTAGTCCTTTTCCGGCCTCTGACCGCTAATCCCGAGGAAGCGCGCGAGTTCGTTGACCGCAGCTTCGAACTTTTCCGACGTATCTGGACAGAACTGAAGGTCGCTGCAAAGACCGTCCGCGAAAAGTTTCATATCCGTCGAGTCCAAGAACCGGCTGCCGTGATATGCGATCAGGGTCGCGGCCTGCTGCCCCGTTGCAGGCGAGAGCTTTTTATACACTGCGCCATGCAGTGGTTTCGTCACCCTCGGTTCCATGGAATGGGCGACAACGAGCGTTTTCTGTGCGCCCTCTGCGTCAATGGCGTGCTGAAAGGTGGCCTTTCTGGCGAGCAGCCAAGCCTTGACCTGCATCTCATCAGTCGCGTCGATAACCGTGTCGAGAATTGAAAGCGCTTTTTTGTGCTGATTCGCGCGGGCGTGATCGAAAGCTGCGCGAAGGGCAAGCTTGCTAGGGTCGAGCCGCAATTCATCGTCGGCCTTGATACTAACCAGTGCCTTTTTGCTGACCTTTATCCAGTTGGGGTCACGATCAAGGCATTGCCGAATGACCGTCTCAATTTCACCAAGCGAAGGCGTGCCGAGCTGTTTTGCGATCTTACGAGAGAGGTCGAGCTGCGCCTTTGTCGCAGGCGTCAACATCTCCTGCCCTTCAGGTGATCTGAGGCGACTAGT
>JBKDZY010000683.1:0-2091 GCA_047971765.1 Hyphomicrobiaceae bacterium
GGCTTTCATCGAAAAGCGCAAGCCTGTCTGGTCAGGGTGTTGAGGTTTTGGAACCTCGTCTCTCTCTCTCTCATAACACTCGGTGTGGCCGATGTGTCCCGGTCGCGCGCGTTCTACGAGGCGCTTGGGTTCAAGGCCTCGGCGGCGAGCCAGGACGGCGTGGCGTTCTTCAAGGTGGGAAGCTGCGTCCTGTCGCTCTATGGCCGGGGCGCCTTGGCGGAGGATGCCGGTGTTCCGCCGCGGGGGATGGGTTTCGTGGTGTTGCGTTGGCGCACAACTGCCGGAGCCAGGACGAGGTCGATCGTGTCATCAACGAGGCGGTGAGATATGGCGGCGGGCTGGTGAAGGCGCCGGCGGCGACCACCTGGGGCGGGTACAGCGGCTATTTCTCGGATCCCGATGGCCATTTAAGGGAAGTGGCGTACAATCCGTTCTGGCCGATTGCGGCGGACGGGGCGGTCATGCTGCCGGATTAGGCGGCAGTTTCTGTGATGGCGCCGGATGGCGTGAAATGGAGCATCGGACATGTTGCGGCGGGGAAGGGGCGGCAGTCTTGCCATTGTGATGGCGTTCGCCTTGCTTTGGGTGTTGCCAGCTATTGGCCGGGCCGAGCCGCCACCGCGCACGGGTGCGCTCGCCAAGGTGGAGCGGTGGGGCTATCAGCTTCAGGACTATGATTTCAAGCGGCTGCGCCTTGCGCCGGTTGATCTGCTGGTGATCGACCAGAAGGAGGACGGTGCTGCCGACCGACCGTTCAATGCGCGCGAACTTGGCCTGCTCAAGACACAGCCCGAGGGCGGCCGCAGAATCGTTCTCGCATACCTTTCCATTGGCGAGGCGGAATCCTACAGAAGCTACTGGAAATGGTATTGGGGCGGGAACTGGTTCACCAATCTGCTCGGCTACTTCCTGGCGCCGCGTTGGGTCGGGCCGGAAAACAAGGAGTGGGGCGGCAACTTCGCCGTGCGCTACTGGGATCCCGGCTGGCAAGAGGTTATTCTGGGTTCTGGCGGCTATCTCGACCAGATCATCGCGGCGGGCTTTGACGGTGTCTATCTCGACAAGGTGGACAGCAGCATCGAGAGCATCGCCAAGGGGCGTGTTTCGGCCAAGGACGACATGAGGGCCTTTGTCCGCAAGATTGCCGAGAAAGGCCGTGCGGCGCGGCCGGGCTTCATCGTGGTGCCGCAGAACGGCGAGGAACTGCTCGATGACGAGAGCTACATCCAACTGATCGACGGTATCGCCAAGGAGGACCTGCTCTACGGCGAGTTCAAGGACAAGAAGCCCAACCCGGAAGATGTCATCCAGCGCCGGGCGGCCGAGCTGGAGCGGGCTCGCGACAAGGGCAAGACCGTGTTGGCGGTCGAATACCTCAACGACGAAGAGGAAATCGAGCAGGCGCGGGAGCGGCTCGAGAAACTCGGTTTCGTTCCAAACTTTGCCGATCGCGGTCTCGATACACTACGCTTTGGCGATCTTCCAGCGGAGTGACGATGCTCGCGGGGCCCATCCCAGCCCAGACGCTGGGGCCTACAGACTTCCGGAGACTGTCATGAACCATGATCACTACGATGATGCCTATATCTCTGGAATTCTCAGGGAGGTGAAGTCTGTCGCGATGGTAGGGGCATCGGCCAATATCAGCCGCCCCAGCTTTTTCGTGATCAAGTACCTGTTGGGCAAGGGCTACACCGTGCATCCGATCAACCCTGGGCTTGCGGGCAAGGAGATCCAGGGTTGCAAGGTCTACGGCTCCCTGGCGGACGTGCCTGGGCCTGTCGACATGCTGGATATCTTCCGGAACTCCGAGGCTGCGCTGGCCGTGACGCGCGAGGGGATTGCGGAAAAAGACCGGCTCGGTTTGAAGGTCGTGTGGATGCAACTTTCCGTGCGCAATGACGAGGCGGCACGAGAGGCGGAGGCGGCCGGACTGAAAGTGGTGATGAACCGGTGTCCGAAAATCGAGTATGGCCGTCTTTCCGGTGAGATCGGCTGGAGGGGTGTGAATTCTGGTGTGGTCACGTCTCGGCGGCCTGCGCGGGGGGCTGGCGTGCCGCACCAGCTTATCGGTGGCGGTCCGAAACAGGG
>JBKDZY010000684.1:0-2193 GCA_047971765.1 Hyphomicrobiaceae bacterium
GACTGCTTCCCTCCTGATCGCTGGACTGCATCCAACTGTCGCTTTTCGCCGCCCGCGTTGCAACGGCCCTTTTGATCCACGAGGAAGGGACAAGGCCATGTACCACCTGAACGCGTCCTTCGGTTTATGGTTAATCTCACTTTAATCCTTACCGCTCCAGAATGGCCACGGGTACGGAAAGAGCCCAGGTTTGGGCTCCGCAGCGCGTAGAGTGGTGGGTCAAAGCGTGACAGACGGACAACAACTGGGACATTCCGGCGATCCCGCCAAACCAGCCCCGAAACCGGTTGCAAGACGATGGCGCAAACTGCGTCTGCTGGGGTACGTCGGTCTTGCCGGCGCAATCGCCACCATGGTGCTGCTCTCGATCCAGTTCATCCGCTACACCATCGAGTTTCCCGATCCCCGCGCCCTGTCCATGAACGAGGCAGGTCCCGTCATCCGACGTCTGGGCCGCGACGGCCCGGTGCTGGCCGAACCGGGCCAGAAGAACCAGTTCGTCAAACTGGATCAGCTCCCTCCTCACCTCGTCAATGCGGTTGTCGCCACCGAGGACCGCCGCTTCTTTGACCATTGGGGCGTCGATCCCAGCGGCCTGCTGCGGGCCGCGTTCGCAAACCTCAGGGCTGGCCGAACGGTGCAGGGTGGCTCGACCTTGACCCAGCAACTCGCCAAGAACCTGTTCCTGACCACCGACCGCACCCTGTCACGCAAGCTTGACGAACTGGTGTTGTCGCTCTGGCTCGAGCTGCGCCTGTCGAAACATGACATCCTCGAGCTCTACCTCAACCGCGTCTATTTCGGCGGCGGCGCTTATGGTGTCGAAGCTGCCGCGCAACGCTATTTCCACAAATCGGCCCGCCGCCTGACCGTTGGCGAGGCAGCCGTCATCGCGGGCCTCCTGAAAGCCCCGACCAGGTATTCACCCTTCAACAATCCGGGTTTCGCCCGCGCTCGCGCCCGCGTTGTCCTGCGCGCCATGCAGGACGCAGGCTTCCTCGGGCAGGCGGCCTACACCGCCGCCTCCCGCTATTCGGTGCGCTTTGCCACCCAGGACAAGCAGAAGCGCCAGACCGGCTACGAATACGCCGTCGACTATGTTCTCGACAGGCTTCCGCCGGTCGCCAGCGTCGGCAATCGCACCGTCCTCGTTCAGACAACCTTTGATCCCACCATCCAGCGCCTGGCCCAGGCCACCATGACCCACGCCCTCATCGAGAATGGCAAACCATCGCGCGTAGGCCAGGGCGCCATGGTCGTGATGGATCCAGCCGGCGGCCTGCGCGCGCTGGTTGGCGGCAAGTCGTTCACCGAAAGCCAGTTCGATCGCGCGGTCCGCTCGCGCAGACAGCCAGGTTCGGCCTTCAAGCCGTTCGTCTACATGTCGGCCATCGAGCAGGGCATGTCCCCGCGTACCCTGATCAACGACGCCCCTGTCGAAATCGACGGGTGGACGCCCCACAACAGCGACGACCGCTATCGTGGCCAGATCACGCTCGGACAAGCCCTTGCCCGCTCCGTCAACACGGTTGCGGTCCGCCTCCAGCAGGAGGTTGGCGCCAATACGGTGGCCAGCATGGCACAGCGCCTGGGCATCAAGTCCACCTTGCGACCTGACGGCTCGTTGGCACTTGGCACCTCGGAAGTGAACCTGCTCGAGCTGACCGGCGCCTATGGCGTCCTGGCATCGGGCGGACGCGAGGTCGCGCCCTATGCCATCCAGAGCATCAGCCTGGACGATGGCCAGGTCATCTATCAGCACCAGGCCCCGAAAGCCCGACAGCTCCTCGCACCCAGCACCATCGAGGCCATGAACGAGATGTTGAGTGGCACCCTCGTCTTCGGAACCGGCAAGCGCGCCGCGCTGCGCGGCCAGCAGGCCGCCGGCAAGACCGGGACCAGCCAGGACTACCGGGATGCGTGGTTCCTCGGCTACACATCCTATCTGGTCGGTGGCGTCTGGCTCGGCAATGACGACGGCAAGCCGATGAACAAGGTCTACGGCGGCGGCCTCCCTGCCGAGATCTGGAAATCCGTGATGCAGTCGGCCCACGCCGGCCTGTCCCCGCGCGCCCTCCCTGGCATGGACAATGCCCGCCCGCCGAAGCTCGTCCCGCCGATCCGCCCGGTCGCCCTTCATGCGCCTGCGGAACCCACACCGGTTGCCATCGCAGCCGAGATGAGAACCGCCCC
>JBKDZY010000685.1:0-1576 GCA_047971765.1 Hyphomicrobiaceae bacterium
GGCGTGGCCGTTCTGAACCCTGGCCCGCATTTTCGTGCTGCATCAAATGTCTCCTCGCTCTCTCGTCGCCGCCACCGGGTGGGCGTGCGGAACATCTGGGGGAGAAGTAGACGACGATCCCAGCCAGTGAACATGTGGGCGACATGACCGCATCGACGTCCAACGCTCACGCGGCCGGACGCCGATGCCGCCTCAGCGCTTCTGCTGCTGGGCACGTTTGAACGCGGCCGCGAAGGCATTGTCGCCGCCCGAGGACGCGCCACCGGAAGCCGATGACGGACGCGCGGGCGATGCACTGTATTGCCCTCCGCGCGGGGCATTGTTGGCGCGGCCGCCCTGCCCATGGCGCGGGCGGTCGCCCGTGTTCTGCGACCGGTCGATTGCGCCGGACCGCATGGTGAGCGCGATCCGCTTGCGGGCGACATCCACCTCCTTGACGCGAACGGAAACGATTTCGCCCGCCTTCACCACCTCGTGCGGGTCTCTCACGAACTGGTCGGCCATCTCCGAGATGTGGACCAGGCCATCCTGGTGAACGCCGACATCGACGAATGCGCCGAAGTTGGTGACGTTGGTGACCACGCCCTCCATCTTCATGCCTTCCTTCAGGTCTGTGATCTTTTCGACGCCATCCTGGAAGGCCGCCGTCTTGAATTCGGGGCGCGGGTCGCGGCCGGGCTTCTCGAGCTCGGCCAGGATGTCCGTGATCGTCGGCACGCCGAACTGGGCATCGGCATATTCACTGGGGCGCAATGCCTTGAGAAAGGTACCATCGCCGATCATGGCCTTGACCGGACGTCTGGTCTGGCTGGCGATGCGCTCGACGAGATCGTAGGCTTCTGGGTGGACTGCCGAAGCGTCGAGCGGGTTCTTTCCGTTCATGATGCGCAGGAAGCCAGCCGCCTGCTCGAATGTCTTCGGACCGAGCCGCGGGACCTTTTTCAGCGCCGCGCGGCTCTTGAAGGCGCCGTTCTCGTTGCGGAAGGCGACGATGTTGTCGGCCAGCGTCTTGTTCAGGCCGGAAATCCGCGCCAGCAATGGGGCCGACGCCATGTTGACGTCAACGCCGACGGAGTTCACGCAGTCCTCGACCACGGCATCGAGTGAACGGGCAAGGGCGGGCTGATCGACATCGTGCTGGTACTGGCCAACGCCGATGGCCTTCGGTTCGATCTTCACGAGTTCGGCCAACGGGTCCTGCAGGCGGCGCGCAATCGACACCGCGCCGCGCAGCGACACATCGAGATCCGGAAACTCCTGGGCCGCCAGTTCGGACGCGGAATACACGGAAGCGCCGGCCTCCGACACCATGACCTTGGTGATGCGCTGATCCGGCATCTTCTTCATCAGGTCGGCAACGAGGCGGTCGGTTTCCCGGCTGGCCGTACCGTTGCCGATGGCGATGATCTCCACCTTGTGCTTGAGGCACAGGGCGGCCAGGGCCGCCAGGGACCCCTGCCAATCGTTGCGCGGTTCGTGCGGGTAGATCGTCGTCGTATCGAGCAGCTTGCCGGTGGCATCGACGACGGCGACCTTGCAGCCCGTGCGGATGCCGGGGTCAAGGCCGAGCGTGACG
>JBKDZY010000686.1:0-10713 GCA_047971765.1 Hyphomicrobiaceae bacterium
CAACTCGGTCGCCGACAAGGCCCGCATGTTCTCGACCGCACTGGAATCCCATGCCCAGGAAATTGCCCAGGTTCTGGGGCGTCAGGCGAGCGAGCTGGACGAGCAGATCATGCATGGGGTCCATGCCGTGCGGCGCGCCAGCGAGAACGTCACGAAGCAGTCTGTCAGGGCCATCGAGGGTCTGGCCGGACAGGCCGACCTGCTCCGCAACCTGTCCGAGAACCTGGTCGATCAGATTGGCAGCGTGACGACCCGCTTCGATCAGCAGGGTCAGTCGATCGTCCGGGCGGCGAGCGCGCTCGAAACCGCCAACCATCGCATCGATCAGAACCTGCAGAAGCGCCAGGAAGACCTGTCTCGCACGCTGGAGGATCTCTCGACGCGCGCCGACGACATCGACAAAGTGATGCGTGGCTATCCGGAAGTGCTGAAAGGCAGTGTCAGCGAGTTCGAGACCAGCGCCCGGAAGGCCAGCGAGGAGGCCATGCGGGCTGCCAAGGAACGGTCCGAAGCCGCACGTATCGAGATGGAGCGCCTGAAGGCATCGACCACGTCCGATGCGGAGGAGGCGTTGAGCCAGCTCCGCTCGAAGTTCCAGAATGTGTCTCGCGAAGTGTCCGATCAGCTTGGCTCGCTGCATAACCGCTTCAACGAGAGCTACGACGACATGCAAAGGCGCGCCCGCAGCACCTTTGCGGACATCGAGGGCGATCACAGCCGCCTGACGGAGGAGATGGCGCGTCTGCCGGACGCGACCCGCGCCTCCGCCGAGCACGTTCGCCACTCGCTGCAGGAGCAGTTGCGCGCCCTCGAGCAGTTGTCGCGCCTGTCCTCGCGCGAGAGCGTGCGTGCCGATGTCAACCGTCCGGGCCAGTCCGCCCAGCCCATCCAGTCGTCGCCTGCAAAAGATGCCAAGCCCCGGCAGATCTCGTCGATCACGCAGAGCCTGACCTCGGAAATGTCCCAGAGGGACCGCGCAGCCCTGCCGTCGGGATCTGCTGGCGAAGCGGGCCGGAGCGAAGGCTGGAAGCTCGGCGAGCTGCTCGCACGGGCGTCGGAAGATGACGGCGAGATGCTGTCGTTCCAGAAGTTCGCGAGCGCCCTGGACCAGACCACTGCCGCAGCGATCTGGTCGCGCCTGCGGGCTGGACAGCGCGGCGTCATGGTCCGCAACATCTATTCCCCCACCGGCCGGACCATCTTCGACGAGGTGCAGCGCCGCTATGCCGCTGACCCGACCTTCCGCCAGACGGTGGACAGATTCCTGGCTGACATGCTGCGCATCCTGCGCGAGGCCGAGCAGCAGGATCCCAGTGGGCGCGGAACCCTGAACACCATCTCCTCGGAACATGGCCGGTGCTACCTGTTCCTGGCCCACGCGACAGGCAAGATCGCGTGAGCCCGCCCAGGGCGCGAAGATTTCGGTCCTCACCCGCATGATCTTGGATCGCCTGCCTGCACGGCAGGCGATTTTCATTCGTGAAGTGGTCGTCTGGTGCGCCACCTGATACTCTTGCCGCGTTGAAGGACGGTTCAGGGAGGCTGCAATGAGCACTGTACTGGAAGAGGTGCGTGCCGAGCGCTGGCCCCTGGCCGGCGCATTCACCATCGCCCGGGGAAGCCGGACGGAAGCCGAGGTTGTCGTCGTCACGGTCATGGACGGTGAATATTCCGGGCGCGGCGAAGCGGTGCCCTATGCCCGCTATGGCGAGACCACGTCGGGTGTCATGGCAGACATCCGCAACGGCTGCTCGTCGGTCGAGGACTTGACACGAGACGCTCTGTTGACGGCCATGCCCGCCGGCGCGGCGCGCAATGCCATCGACTGCGCCTTGCTTGATCTCGAGGCCAAGCGGTCGGGCGCACCCGCGGCGTCACTGCTGGAGATTCCCTGGCTTGGCGAGCCAATGGTCACCTGCTTCACGATTTCCCTCGCTTCGCCCGACGATATGGCCCAGGCGGCCAGGACGGCCCGTGACAAGCAATTGCTGAAGTTGAAGCTCGGTGGCGGGGCCGTCGATGCCGAGCGCCTTCTTGCCGTGCGGGCCGCCCGTCCCGACGCCCGCCTTGTCGCCGACGCCAACGAAAGCTGGAGCGCGGCCGACCTGGAGCAGCTCATGGCCGTCTGCGCCGAGGTGAAACTCGAAGTCCTGGAACAGCCATTGCCCGCAGCCGCCGATGCCCCCCTGTCGCGGGTCAAGCGGCTGGTTCCGGTCTGCGCGGATGAAGGTGCCCATACGGCCACCGATATCGCGCGCATCGCTGGACGCTACGACGCGGTGAACATCAAGCTCGACAAGGCAGGCGGCATCACGTCGGCGGTCGGGATGGCGGACGCGGCCCGCGGCGCCGGCCTCGATGTCATGGTCGGTTGCATGGTGGGAACATCATTGGCCATGGCACCCGCCTGGCTGCTGGCGCCCTGGGCACGGTGGCTGGATCTTGACGGACCGCTTCTGCTTGCAGGTGACCGGTCGCCCGCCATCACCTACAGCAGGGGCGGCCTCATGGCACCACCGCCTCGCGAGCTGTGGGGATGACCGCAAGCCTCGACTGCCACCTGTGTCTCACATGCTGGCAAAGCGCCGTTGTCGGCACCGAGCGCAACGGACGCTGTAGTTTTTCCGGGTGAGGTGGATGTCTTGGCCGGTTCGGGCCCTGAGCGGCATTGGTCAAAACGAGCCTACAGGCGCTTCAGTTCGGCGCCTTCACCCGTTCCGATCCAATAGACGGGAATGCGCTTGGAGAGCGCGCGGGCAATCACTTCGACAGTGCCGCCCGGCCCGTTGGGGGCTTCCCCATCCCAGACCGCGACCAGGCTCGACACCGCCGATACGATTGTCTGTCCCAGCAGAACGTAGCCCTGGTTGCGGTCCGTAAAGGCATCCGCCTGCGCAGCCTCGACGACCGTGCTCGAGCGCGCACACAAGGCTGCGAATTCCTCCCTGGACTCCAGGCTTTCGAAGTCGCCCTCGTAGTTCTCCCGGGAAAACGGCAGACAGGCCACCAGTTGCCATCCGCGCGCCAGGGCCAGTTCTGCAACGATCCGGTCCGCGCCTTCGGCAAGGCCCGACATGAGTGCCATGGTCCGCCGTGGGTTCAGGCTTTCGATTTCCGCCAGCACGTGCTCGGTCTGAGAGCGGATGCGTGGCAGATCGGATTTCGGTATCCGGTTCCAGCGGTGCCCCGTGACGCCGACGAGCAGCGGGGTAGGTGGCGTCGGCCGCTTGTCCACGTCGGTGTCCTTGACAAAGGCCGGTGGGTCCGAGCGTTGCCGGGAGAGATTGAACGTGATGGGGAAATGATCGTCCTTGACGCTGAGGTTGCCAGCCGAGGCCGCCGCTGCGGCGCGCTCGTAGGCCGGCTGCATGACGGCTGGATTGACGAAGTCGTCGAGCTCGAACGGCAGGTCGACATCGTAGCGCTGGAATCGGAGCAGCTCGGGCGGCCCGCCATCCGGCGCGTCATGCAGCAGCAGATCGCCCTGCTGCCCGCCCACCTCGCCATTGATTGGCCAGGGCTGCGCGCTTTCCGACAGCCATTGCAGGATCTTTACGTTTTCCACCGAGCAGTCGCGGCTCAATCCGAGCATCGAATGGTAGGCGAACCAGACCGGCTCCGGCATCATCCGCTCGATCCAGCCGCCGGATTCGCCGAGCTTCGGCCGCCGCCATCCCCGTCCGATGGAAACCATCAGCAACTCGCCGTTTCCGGTCCGCCAATTGAGGCCGTAGGGCGTCATCCGCGCCAGCATCAGCAACTGCAGCGCCGGATTGTTGTGCGGGGTCAGAGCACCATCGACAAATGTTGCTGTTTCCGTCGCTTGCGGCAGGTTGCGGGTCGGGTCACCGGAAAGCTCGGCAACGGTGATCCTTTGTGGCTCGAAATAGAGTGGAGCCGCTGCGCTGGCCCGCACCAGTTCCCGCAGCAGGTAGTGGCGGTTTCCGATCATCCGGCTCGGCTTGCCTGTGGTGGGATCGGGATAGTGCTGATCCTCCCAGTAGCTCCATTTGCGCGAGTTGAGCAGTACCCATGCGCTCGCCGTATCGAGGCGCTTGGCAATGATGGCGAGGCCTGTCATCAGGTCGTCGCTTTCCAGCGTGCGGTCGCCGAGATGGTATTGCAGCGTGCCAACGAGGCCGCGCAGGTCATACACCGGATTGATGACCCCACCACCCATGCGCTGGCGGCCGAAGATCTTGGGCGCAAGGTCGAAATACAACGCCTTCACTTCCGCCACGCTGGCGCCGAGTGCAAGGCAGGTGGCGATGAGCGAGCCCGTCGAGGTGCCGCCGATGAGATCGAAATAATCGGCAAGGCGAAATGCCGGATCGTCGCCGTGCTGGCGGCGCAGCGCGGTCTCGATCTGCTCGAGAAAGGCAATTTCGACAACGCCCAGCACGCCACCGCCGTCGAGTGCCAGTATCCGTTTGGGACCGGGGCCGAAAAGGTGCTGTTCACGGCTGAGCCGGCGAAACCGTGAGGGCGCGGGTGGCTTCGTCAGTGCAGCTCCATAGATGGTCGTGTTTTGCATCGCCCTGACGTTCCCCTGTCCTTGGCTCTCCCCACCGGCCCATCCACCGGCGCCCCCGCCCAGGGGCAGGATTGACGCTAAACCGGGATGGAGGCAAGTCCATGATGGACCGGTGACGAAGGGGAACCCGCGATGTCTGCACCCATGAACAAGGTCAAGGCGCTTCACGGTCTGGCTGCAGCTGATCGGAGTAGTGCGGTTGGATTACGGGGTGATGGCTGCCGCCGCCGTTCATTGCACCATGAGCAAAAGCAATCGAAAGCACCAGATTGCTGTGACATCCCATTTCCGCAAGTGGAGGGTTGATGCAACCGGCGAAGCCGCATCTGCTCAAGGGCAAAGCCGCGAAATATCGGCGTCCGCGCTACAGCCCGCGAAGAGCCATGACGGAAACCGTCTGGCATTTCTGGTCGAAAGGGAAAATGGCGCGAGCGCCGGGACTTGACCCCGCGGCCTCCGGCGTGACAGGCCGGCGCTCTAACCAACTGAGCTACGCCCGCGCAATTGACTTGCGCCTCGGCAGCGCAAGCAGGCCCCTCTGCTACGGGGTCCGGCGGTGAGTGTCAAGGGGCTCGATGGCCTGGACGTCACCTTTATTCGGATGCAGGCTGAATTGGTCCGTTCAGCCGCACCACGCCTCGAAAACGAGACCGGAAAGAGCATCCTCGCGGCCGCTCGACAGGTGCAGCGCCAAGGTGGCCACGTCCACGGTGCCCATCAGCACCTGGCCGCTCTTGTCCGGCAGCGCCGCAGGAACCACGGCGTTGACGTGAATGCCGTCATGCTCGGCCTTTTCCGCCTCGTTGCGGGTGAAATGCGCAAGTGCGTTGCGGGCTATCCGGCCGATCAGCTTGCGGCTTCCTGAAGCCTTTGCAGGCACGGTCAGCACGTTCAGGATCGAACCGCCGGACAGCATCGTGCGCATCCGGTTGGCAACGACCTGGGTCGCCAGCACCGACATGGAGAGGATGTCAGTCACCATGGCCTCGATGTCGGCCTCGGTGGCGTTGCCCGATGGCTCGGGCACGGTCGCGATGTTGATGACGCAGTCGAGCCCGCCGAACTTCTGCACCGCCTCGCGGGCGAATTTCAGCATCGCATCCGCGCCCTCGAGGGGGCCGGGGAAGAAGTGCACGTCCATGGCCTCGGGCGCGATGATTTCCGCAAGGGTTTGCATGTCGCGGCTGTCTTCGTTGGTTTGAACAACAACCCGGACCTGTGCTTCCGCGAACGCCCGCACGATCTCGACACCCAATGGGCCGCAAACGCCCGTGATCAGCACCCGCTTGCCGGCCAACTCCGGATATTCAGGCGCAAACGCCAACTCTTCCTGTGTGCTGATCAACATGCTGTTCCCCTCCAAACTGGTAACGCGGTCCGACTGTCCCTCTGACACACCGCAGTTCCAGGACAAGACGCGATTCGTCCCTAACGAGACCTAAATCGCGAACGCAAACGATGTTCACTGGACTGTCGCACCCAGCAACCCTGACAGCTCTCAAGATCGTCGGCGATTCGGGAGGCGAGGGGACGAGAAAGGGGCCAATACGTGGCAAATCACAGGTAATCAGGCGACCACCGGAAGCTGGAACGAAGGCCGGGAAGGGGAAATTGATGTGTGGCAAAAAAGAAGCGGGCAATTGGATACAATGGCTTGCACGGCAAAATATCTGGTCGTCGGCGTCAGCGGATTATCACGCGGGGACTTGACTGCCAGCCCCGCATGTTTCGCCAAGGCCAAGTCCGATCGGAGACAGCCAAAGCCGGATTGGGCAGGGGGACCGGCTGGCGTGGTTCCGGTCCTGCCTTCGGTCTCGTCCTGTATCCGCTCAGGCCTTGGATTCGTGCCCGGCATGGAAATTGAACACCGCACCTTCCTTGATGCCGCTCATCCAGCGCGCGGTTACCGTCTTCAGGCGCGTATTGAAGCGCACACCTTCCATGCCATAGATGTGGTGATCACCGAACAATGACCGCTTCCAGCCGCCGAACGAGTGATAGGCCACGGGCACCGGGATCGGGACATTCACGCCCACCATCCCGATCTTGACCCGGGCAGCGAAGTCCCGGGCCGTATCGCCATCGCGGGTGAACACTGCGGCCCCATTGCCGTACTCGTGGTCGTTGATCAACTGGACAGCCTCCGCGTAGCTTTGTGACCGAACCACCGACAGCACCGGCCCGAAGATTTCGGTCTTGTAGATCGACATGTCGGGAGTGACCTTGTCGAACAGGCAGCCGCCAAGGAAAAAGCCGTCCTCGTAGCCTTGCAGCTTCATGCCGCGCCCATCGACGACAAGCTCCGCGCCCGCCGCCACGCCTTCCGCGATCAGACCGTTGATCTTCTCCAGGCTCTGCTTCGAGACCACCGGCCCCATCTCCGAGGCCGGATCATTATAGGGCGCCACCTTGAGGCTTTCGACGCGCGGCTTCAGGGTCTTGATCAACTGGTCGGCGGTACCGTCACCGACCGGTACGGCGACGGAAACCGCCATGCATCGCTCGCCCGCCGAACCGTAGCCCGAGCCAATCAAGGCATCGGCAACCTTGTCCATGTCGGCATCCGGCATCACCACCAGATGGTTCTTGGCGCCGCAAAGCGCCTGTACCCGTTTCCCGGACGCCGTCCCGCGCGCATAGATGTATTCCCCGATCGCGGTCGAGCCGACAAAACTGATGGCGTCGATGCCGGGATGGTCGAGCAGCGCATCCACGGCTTCCTTGTCACCGTTGACCACGTGGAACACGCCATCCGGCAGGCCCGCATCACGCAGCAGCTCGCCAGCCCGCACAGCCACGGTCGGATCGCGCTCGGAGGGCTTCAGCACGAAGGCGTTCCCGCACGCCAGCGACACCGGATACATCCACAGCGGCACCATGGCCGGGAAGTTGAAGGGCGTGATACCGGCGACGACCCCCAGCGGCTGGCGCACCGCGTAGCTGTCGATCTCGCTGGCGACCTGCTCGCTGTAGTCGCCCTTCAGCAGGTGCGGAATGCCACACGCGAACTCGACCACCTCGATCCCGCGCGCCAACTCGCCTTTGGCGTCCGGAATGGTCTTGCCGTGCTCCTTCGCCAGCATCTCGGCCAGCTCGTCGGTGTGCTTGATGAGGAGGTCGCGGAACGCGAACATCACCGCCGCCCGCTTGGCTGGCGGTGTCGCGCCCCAGGCCGGCTGTGCCTTCATGGCGATGCGCACGACCTCGTCGATGTCAGCCGCACTGGCAAGGCGTACCTTGCTGATGACCTTGCCGGTTGCAGGATTGAAGACGTCGGCTGTCCGCGCCGAGCCGCCCTGCCAGCGCTGGCCGGATACGAGATGATCGAGAACCGCCATCGGAAAACCTCCCAATCTGGATGAATATCATGTCCGCGCCTGCATGCGTGGCCGCAGGCGTTTCATCCAGCATAAGGAGGCAGCCAGCATTCCGCCAGCACTTGGGGCGTCACCCAAGGGGTCACGAGACCGCACCGACCAGTGGCTTGTAGAAGCCGGGCGTCAACCCCGCCTCGGCGCGCGCACGGTCATTGAACGGCGGCTTGACCGGGCCTCGGAAATGGCGTCGCACCAGGGCATGAAAGGTTGGCTCCGGCGGCAGGCCGTCACGCTTGCACAGGAAGCGGAACCACCTGGCGCCAAACGCCACATGCCGCTTCTCGTCCTGATAGATGACATTGAGCACCGCCGCCGACGCATCGTCGCAAGCGCGCTGCAACTGGTCGATCATGGAAGGGCTGACATCGAGACCTCGCGCTTCCAGCACGAGCGGCACCACTGCGATGCGCGCAACCAGGCTGTGCCCCGTCGCCTGGGCCGCCTGCCACAGTCCGTCGTGGGCCGGCAGATCACCATAGGCTGCACCAAGTTCGTTGAGACGGTTGCTGACCAGCGCAAAGTGTTCAGCCTCCTCGCCCCCTACCGTTACCCAGTCATCGAGAAAGGCGCGCGGCATGTCCTCCCCGCCGAACCGGCCAATCAGGTCCCACGTCATGTCGACGGCGTTGAGCTCGATGTGGGCGAGCGAATGCAGCAGAGCGATGCGTCCCTTGAGGCCATGCGCCGAGCGGCGCGGCATGTGCCTGGGCGCCACCAGATCCGGTTTGGCAGGCCGTCCCGGCCGGTCGGGCATGGGAGGGCTGGTGCTCACCGAACCGATCGAGAGCCGCCCGCCAAGCCATGCATCCCGCGTCGCTTTGGCCCGCGTCACCTTCTGCATGGGCTCGCAGGCCGTGACGATACTGGCCGCAGCCTGGATCAGGTTGTCCGGCTGCCAGGTTTCGGCCGCCGGGCCGTTGTCTTGGGCCTCGCTCACCGGGCCTCGAGCGCGTGCACAGCTTCGAGCACCGCCTCCGCATGTCCGGCCACCTTCACCTTGCGCCAGATGTGGGCGATCTTGCCCTTGCCATCAACGAGGAAGGTAGAGCGCTCGATGCCCATGTATTTGCGCCCGTACATGGATTTCTCCACCCATACACCATAGGCCTCCGCGGTCTTTTTCTCTTCGTCGGCCGCGAGCATCACGCCCAGGTCGTACTTCGAGCGGAACTTTGCGTGCTTCTCGACGCTGTCCGGCGAAATGCCGATCACCTTGGCGCCGGCCTTGGCAAACGCCCCGGCCAGAGCCGTGAAGGCCTGCGCCTCTTTGGTGCAACCGGAGGTGTCGTCTTTCGGGTAGAAATACACAACGACCGGATTTCCCTGGAGTTTCGATAATCTGACGTTCCCGTCCGTATCCGTCGGCAAGGTGAAGTCGGGTGCCTTTTGCCCCTCTTTGATCATGACTGCCTTCCTTTGGTCGTTTTTGCGACCGACATGCAAGCTGGGGAGCCGCTGCTCGAACCAACGTCCTGCATGGCCCAGGTGACGGTGGATCGCAAGCCGCGTTTCCACCATCTTCTGTGAGGCAACAATCGGATTGCCGGGGTGTGGGCTGGATCTGGCGGGGAGAGAAGCCGGATGTGACCCTGCATCGTCTGCCGCGACGAGCTGTCGTGGGGAGAGGGTGGAGCGGCAACCTGGACGCGAAGTGTTGTGAATTCGGTGGGATATCGCCTTCGGGGGTAAGGGGCGTGGCAGACGATCGGGATGAAAGTGGACATCACCGAACCGCAGCGTTCGCGCCGCGGAACGACGATGCGCGCCGTACCCGGCCGCCGCCCCTCCCCAGCGCGAGGCAACGGTCTCGCATCAACCCCGCGGATTCCCCCCCAACCGCGCCGGCCACCCGGCAAGGCCACGGTCGCGGCCAATATGCCCACGACGACTACCCGTCAGCCGCAGGTCTCCCCCGGGCGGTCACGCGCCCGTTGAAATGGCTGGCCATGATCGTTCTGGCCATCGTTCCGCTCGTCCTGTTCGGGGCGGCGATCGCCTACATCAAGCTGCTGTTCGGCTCGATCCCGCTCCAGTTCATCGCCCCGCGCGTGGCGTCGGCCATTACCAGCCACACGGGCGCGAAAAGGGTGGAGGTCGGCGACGTGTCGCTGCTGCGTCTGCCCAACGGCAGCTACGAAATGAGCCTCGACAAGGTCGAGCTCAATCTGCCCTCGGCGTCCACGAACGTGCAGGTCGAGAAAGCCGTCCTGGGTCTTGATCTCGGATCGCTGCTCAAGGGGCATGTCATGCCCAGGTCGCTCGTTCTGCGCGGGGCGGTCATAGATCTCACGGATCTGACCGATCACGTTCTCGACGCGCAGCCGGGCCAGGCGAGAAAGGTCGGGCACGCGCCATCCAGCCCTGGCGGCCAGGCGGCGGCGCGGTCCGACGGCCGGAGCGAAAGCCTGCCCGCCCGTGCGCCGGACACAGGGACAAGCCGCGAGGCGCCCGACCTCCTGGGCAAGCGGATGCGCGCGACCATGGCGCAGGTCCTGGCTTCGCTGGCCCACTGGCGCAAGCTGAAGCGCAAGGGGGCTGGCGGCCTCGACAAGGTCACGCTGCTGGATTCGAAAATCCTGATCGAGGATGTTGATGTGCGCAGCACCTGGCTGGCGCCGCACATCGACGTCATCCTGGCGCGCGAGAACGACATGGCGGCCATCCGGATCGCGGGCCAGATCAAGAGTGACGGTCGCACCATGGACATCGATTTCGCGGTGAAGGAGGCGAGGGGCCGCCACGGCGCACGAATGACATTCTCAGCGAGTGGCGTCGTGCCGAAACAGCTTGCCTCCCACATGC
>JBKDZY010000687.1:0-2661 GCA_047971765.1 Hyphomicrobiaceae bacterium
GACTGCGAACACTTCTTCGATGGCATCAAGGCCAATCCCGAACTCGCGCTGGCCGTGGCCCGCACTGCCTATGAGGCGGGCGCCAGATGGGTTGTCCTGTGCGACACCAACGGCGGCACCCTCCCGCACGAAATCGACGCCATCGTGCGCCAGGTCACCCGCGTTGTCCCCGGCACGCACCTTGGCATCCACACCCACAATGACACCGAGCAGGCCGTCGCCAACACGCTTGCGGCTGTGCGCGCCGGCTGCCGCCAGGTCCAGGGCACACTCAACGGTCTCGGCGAACGCTGTGGCAACGCCAACCTGACATCGCTTATCCCGACACTGTTGATGAAAAGCCCGGTCGCCGAACAGTTCGAGATCGGCGTGAGCAGGGAAAAACTGAAACGTCTCACCGCCGCCAGCAGGCTGCTGGACGAAATCCTGAACCGCGCACCGCAACGCCAGGCTCCCTATGTCGGCGAGGCCGCCTTTGCGACCAAGGCCGGCATCCACGCATCCGCAATCCTCAAGGAACCGGAAACCTACGAGCATGTCGCCCCCGACTCCGTTGGCAACAAGCGCCGCGTGCTCGTCTCCAACCAGGCCGGAAAGTCGAACGTCATCTCCGAGCTGGAGCGTTTCGGCATTGCCGTCGAGAAGGGCGACGAACGCATCACCCGTCTCCTGGAGGAAGTGAAGCAACGCGAAAGCCTCGGCTACGCCTATGAGGGAGCCGACGCCTCGTTCGAACTGCTCGCCCGCCGCCTGCTCGACGAAGTGCCGGACTTCTTCAAGGTCGACAGTTTCCGCGTCATCGTCGAGAAGCGGCACAACGCCCTCGGGAAATTCATCACCGTTTCCGAAGCCTCCGTGCGTGTCCTCGTTGACGGTGAGGACGACGCGCTATGGTCTGTCGCCGAAGGCAACGGCCCCGTGAACGCACTCGATACGGCGCTGAGAAAGGACCTTGGCCGCTACCAGACCCACATCAAGGACGTGGAACTTGTCGACTACAAGGTACGCATTCTCAACGGTGGCACCCAGGCCGTAACGCGCGTCCTTGTCGAAAGCCGCGACAAGAACACTGGCGAGCGCTGGTCCACCGTCGGCGTGTCCTCGAACATCGTCGATGCCAGCTTCGAGGCCTTGACCGACGCCATCACCTGGAAGCTCCTGAAGGACACGTCTCAGCCCCAGTCCGCATGACGAACCGGCGTCGACAGTACCGACGCCGGCATACGTATTGCCATGCGCAAAAACTGGAAAGGGCCGGTTCCATGGGAACCGGCCCTTTCACATTGTCTCGCTGACATCTACCGAAAGTGACGCGTGGGTCTACTTCATCGGTGCGTAGTCGCAGCAGCTCCCCGTGCTGCCGAAGGCGTAGCGCAAGCCGACCTTGATCTCATGCGCGTCGATGTCCGACATGACGAGCTTCGGGTTCATCGCCTGCACCCAGTCACCCTGACTGCTGTTGGCGTCGCCCATGTTGATGTAGCGGTAGCCGACATCAAGCGTCATGCTCGGCGTGATCTGGTAGCCGACACCGGCCATCACCGACCACGCGAGATCAACGCTGGTATCGCCATGCTGCGGATTGGGGCTGTTGCTGTCTTCGATCACCAGCTTGCCCATCTTGTGCATGGCCACACCGACACCGGCACCCACATACGGAATGAAACCACGGAAGTTCCCGAAGTCGTAATAGCCGTTGAACATCACCGTGTAGCTGTCGAGCTTCGTCTTGAAGTACGGGTCGATCGGGGTGCCGCCAACGACGATGTCACCATCGCCCTTGAAGTCCCGGCTGGTACGGAAGCCGAACGTCACGTCCGCACGCAGGCCGCGCGACCCTGAACCGCAACCCAGACCAACTTCATACATCGCACCATCATCGAGGCTCACGCCCCGGAGGTCCGGATCTGGAACCGCATTCCCCTGATACGTCGCCTTGTCGATACCCGACCAGGAATAGCCGATATCGCCACGGGCGTAGCACGGGCCAGCAGCGGGCGCGGGCCGGTAGGCCGGCGTATAGCCGTCCTTGATCGAACCATAGAGATCGGCGGCAGACGCCGACAACGGAGCTCCGAACGCGATCGTAGCGCCGACCACCGCGACGAGACCGGCCTTAAGCGTGGTATTCATCTCTTTCGTACCTTGTTATGGACGCGGGCACTGGAGTCCACGGATCCACCGCAGATCAAACTCGATGAAACCAGAATGACCGAATGGACTTAATGCAGAGTTAAACAGCGAAACAAATCAGGACTCGGGCAGTTGGGAGGCCGTCTTTTGGTCACGGCGCCACCGCGCTGCCCCTGATGCGCAGCCGCCAGGGCCCCTCGCCCCCGTGCCTTGCTGAAGGCCGCCCCGCATGGTCTTATCGCCCCTGCCCGAGACCTTTGCCCAAGCATCAGGAGACCCGCGCCAATGCTCGACATGGCAGTGCCAGCCGACAAGATCCACCTCGAAGACATCGAGATTGGGCGGCAAGTCACCTTTGGCCATTATGACGTGACGAAGGAGGATATTACGTCGTTCGCCCGCGCATTCGACCCCCAGCCCATCCATCTTGACGAGGAAGCCGCCAGGACCTCCATGGTCGGCGGCCTGTGCGCTTCCGGTTTGCATTCCTGTGCCATCGTCATGCGGATGGTCTCCGACGACGTGCTT
>JBKDZY010000688.1:0-8973 GCA_047971765.1 Hyphomicrobiaceae bacterium
GTCACCTTCATCGAATTCCATCTGGTCGTGCCGGGCACCATGACGGTGCGCAAGGCGCATGACATCTGCGACCGGCTGGAAGCGGGCATAGAGGCCGCCGTGCAGGGCGCAAGCGTCCTGATCCATATCGAGCCCGACGATGAAGCCGGCCGGAAGGGCGCACTGAAACTTTGAGGCATGGCGTCAGGGTGGCGCACCAGGACGACTGGCAACGCGCAAGCCTTGATGCTAGATCGAACCGGCGTCGAGGCTGCCCACCCAAGCGGGCGGCCGCGCAGATGTGCCGTCATGAACCTGGCATTGGGGGGTGCGCCTTGACTTCGAGCCCGTCACCTTCACCCAGCCCGCCAGAGGGCGCCGGTCCGGCATGCGCCACGGCTTCGCTGACCTCGGGGCGCGGCCTCGTCATCAGGATCTTCCGCGACTGGATCGCCTGGCGGTGGCGCCGGCTGCTGGTGGCATTCGGTCTGATGGCGGCGCTGGCGGCCATTACCGGGCTCTACCCGCGTCTGATCAAGCTCGCCTTCGACGAACTGCCGGGCGGCAATATCGAGCAAATGTATATGGTTGCGGGCGCCAGCGTGCTGGCGACCAGCCTGCGCGCGCTGCTGCTCTATCTCACAACGGTGACCAGCAGCCGCATCGTGCTCGGCATCACCGTGGATATGCAGAAGGCCGCCGTCGCGCATCTCCTCAGGGCCGATTTCGCACGGCTGACGCGCGATGCACCGGGCGAACTCATCTCGCGCCTGACGAACGACGTGACGCAGATCCAGACAGCCCTGCAGGCAGCCCTCAACACGGCCATCCGCGATGGCCTCATGATCCTGGCGCTGGTCATCTACATGGTGTGGTCCGATCCCCTCCTGTCGATGATCGTGCTGGCGATCTATCCGGTCGCGATCCTGCCGGTGATGACAATCGGCAAGCGGCTCAAGCGGGTTGCGCGGGCGACGCAGGAAGAACTGGCCGACATGCTGTCGCTGCTGGCGGAGAAGATCGGCGGTGCGCGTCTCATCAAGACCTTCCGTCTCGAAGACTATGCGGCGGGCCGGATGATCGGCAGTTTCGAACAGATCTTCAAGTTGCGCATGAAGGCGGTGCGGAACCGCGCCAAACTCGACCCGATGCTGGAAGCACTCGGCGGCTGTGCCGTGGCGGGCGTGATTGCGCTTGCGACATGGCGGATCGCGTCGGGCATTGCGACCATCGGCGATTTCATGGCGTTCGTTTCCGCCCTGGTGCTGGCGGCACAGCCCACGCGCGGGCTCGGCAACCTCTCGGTACGTGTCCAGGAAGGGCTGGCGGCAGCCGAGCGCCTCTACGCGGTCCTCGACGAACGCCCGACCGTGGTCAACCGGCCGGATGCCAGGGAACTCGCCATCAGCCATGGCAGGATCGCGTTCGAGGACGTGTCGTTCTCCTATCCTGGCAACACCAATGCACCGGCGGTGAAGCACCTGGACCTGCTGGCCGAGGGCGGCAAGACCGTGGCACTCGTCGGGCGGTCGGGGTCCGGCAAATCGACGGTGCTCAACCTGGTGCCGCGCTTGTTCGATGTCGATGGCGGTCGCATCACCATCGACGGCCAGGATCTGAGGGACGTCACCCTGGAAAGCCTGCGGGGCGCCATCGCGATGGTCAGCCAGGATGTGACTCTGTTCGACGATACGATCCGCGCCAACATCGCGCTTGGCCGCCTGGACGCGAGCGAAGACGATATCGTCGCAGCGGCGAAGGCGGCGGCGGCCCACACGTTCATCCTGGAGCAGCCCGACGGCTACGACACGATCATCGGCGACCGAGGGTCGAGGCTGTCCGGCGGACAACGCCAGCGTCTGGCGCTGGCGCGCGCGATCCTGAAAGACGCACCTATTCTGCTTCTCGACGAGGCGACGAGTGCGCTCGACACGGAAAGCGAACGGCTGGTGCAGGAGGCGCTGGCGGCGTTCACGCGCAATCGCACGACGCTGGTGATCGCGCACAGGCTCTCGACCGTGCAGGGCGCCGACATGATCGCGGTGATGGACGAAGGACGCCTTGTCGAGACAGGTACGCACGGCGAACTGGTGGCGCGTGGCGAAATCTATGCCAGACTGGCGAAAAGCCAGCTCCAGGACCCGCACCCGCTGGATGCGGCGCAATAGCCGGCCAAAGGACGAAAGGACAACGGTCGGGTCATGGCGCACCTGTGGATCGCAGCCGCTCTGCTTGCGGCACTCGCACAGTCCATCCGGCATGCGTCGCTCAAGGAGCTCAATCAGCATCTCTCCATTGCGGCGACGACCTATGCACGCATGCTGTTCGGCGTGCCGTTTCTCGTGCTCTATCTCTGGGGCATCACGGAATGGACCGGCGGCCCCCTGCCGCATCCGAACGCGACGTTCTGGATGTTCATCGGCTTCACGGCCTTCACCCAGGTACTGATGACGGCCCTGATGGTGCGGCTCTTCCAGCTCGGCAACTTTGCGGTCGGCATCATGCTGACGCGCGCCGACGTGATCCTGACGGCGCTCATCGGTACGGCCTTCTTTTCCGAGGTCATCTCGTGGGCCGGATGGGGCGCCATCGCGATCACGGCAGCGGGCGTGCTGACGGCGTCGGCGGGGCGCATGCCGCCCTCCGCCTGGAAATCCGGCGAAACCGGCATCGGCCAACTCCTGATGGGGCCGGCAACGCGGATCGGCCTGGCGGGTGCACTGGTGGCCGCGCTTTCGTACCTGGCCTTGCGCGACGCCATCCTGGCCCTCGATCCGGCCTCGCCGGCGGTTGTCCGCTCGGCCTATGCGGCCACCGTGATGACGTTCATCTCGTTCGTGGCGGGCGGGCTCTATCTGCTGGTGAAAGAGCGCGGTGCGTTCGTCCAGATCTGGCGCTGGCGCCATATCGCGGTGATCGTCGGCCTTGCGAGTGCGCTCGGGTCAATCGGGTGGTTCACGGCGTCCGCGCTGACGAATGCCTCCTACGTCGCAGCCGTGGCGCAGGTGCAGATCGTGTTCGTGATGCTGATCTCCCGCTACTGGTTCCGCGAAAGCCTGCGACCGCTGGAGCTTGCCGGCATGACCCTGATCATCGTGGGCGTTCTGAGTTTCCGGCTGGCTTGAGCTTTCTCACTCACTAGCCGTACCGGCCTGCGGCCGGGCCCTGCCTGGGCGCGGTGCACGAAAATCCGCCAATAGCATGATGGCGTCCCGATCGCACCATCGCCCTTGCAGCAAAGAGCGCCCGGACCATGGGTCCGGGCGCTCCCCGTCACAAGAGCTTGCCGCCCGATCAGGCGGGCGTGAAGCACGGCAGCTTGCCACCGTTATCCATCGGCTTGAACACGACCTTCACCTTCTGGCCGACCTTGACCGTCGAGGGGTCGCAATCGACGATGTTGGTCATCATCGACACGCCTTCGTCCAGCGTGACATATGCGATAACGAAGGGCGGCTTGGCGACCTGCATGATCGAGTAGGTGTAGACCTCGCCTGTGCCCTTGGCTTCCTTCCACTCGAGATTGGTGGAGAAGCAATGGGGACAGATGCCGCGCGGATAGTGATGGGGCTTGTTGCAGTCCTTGCACACCTTGACCATCAGCTTGCCGTTGCTGGCGGCTTCCCAATAGGGCTCACTGCCGGGCGTGGTACCAGCGAATTGATAGACTTTCTCGCTCATTTCTTTCTATTTCACTCCCGCTCGAGGATGACGGTCGAACCAACATGACGGGTACCGAGCGAGCCGCCCGTACCGTGCGCCATGACGATTGAAGGATCAGGCACCTGCACCTTGGGATGGGCTTCGCCGCGGGCCTGGCGAACAGCCTCGATGACCTTGGTCATGCCACCACGGTTGCCCGGATGGTTGGAGCACAAGCCGCCGCCATCGGTATTGAAAGGCAATTTGCCAACGCCAGAGATAAGATTTCCGTCGGAGACGAACTTGCCGCCCTGGCCCTTCTCGCAGAAGCCGAGATCCTCGAGCTGCATCACCACGGTGATGGTGAAGCTGTCGTAGATGGAGGCGTACTTGATGTCTGTCGGCTTGACACCTGCCATCTCGAACGCGCGCTGGCCCGATCCGCGACCGGCCGAATAGGTCAGGTCGAGGTCGACGCCGCCGCCCTGGACCTTGGTCTGCTCGCCGACGCCGATGACCTTGACCAATGGGCGCTTCAGGCTCTTGGCGATCTCGGGCTTGGTGATAACGAGTGCGCCGCCGCCGTCGGAAATGACGCAGCAGTCGAAGCGATGGAGCGGATCCGCGACCATCGGCGACTTGACAACATCCTCAACCGTCACGACCTTCGGCAGCATGGCGTGCGGGTTGTACTGGGCATGATGGGAGGCCGCGACCTTGACCCACGCCAGTTGCTCAGAGGTGGTCCCGTACTGGTGCATATGACGGCGGGCGGCCATCGCATACATATTGGCGGTTGCCGGACCATAGGGGAACTCGAACTGGAGATCGGCCTGCTGCACGTTCCCCATGCGCGGCGCCGTGCCCGTGGCCATGCCCTCTGACCGGGGACGGCCGGCAAGCGTCACCAGGGCGACGTTGCAGCGTCCAGAGGCGATCGCCTCCATGGCGTGGCCGACATGCAGGTTGTAGGACGACCCACCTGAATCCGTGGCATCGTAATGCTTCAGGTTGAGACCCATGTATTCAACCAGCGACAGGCCACCGAGGCCTGGCGTATCGCCTGCCGCGCAGAACAGGCCATCGACGTCATTCTTCGTCAGGCCTGCATCCTCGAGTGCACCCTTGGCGCATTCGGCATGCAGTTGCATGAGCGAGATGTCCGGCGCTTTCCGGGTCGGGTGCTCCCAGGCCCCGACGATATAGGCTTTGCCTTTCAATGACATTGTGCGACCGAACCTCCTTCGAACGATGGTGTGATTTTGCTTATATCTGGAAACGCACCGCAGACTGACAGGTGCGCTGATGCGCAGGATGTGACGTGGTCGGTCCCATCTGCGTTCGACACAACGTTGCGCGACAGCGGGGGCAAGTCAATGAGCTGCGTTTCGCGGCGCAATCGCCGTGCCCGGCAGGCGGTTAACGCCCCATTCATGTGCGTGTGGCATAATTTATGCTTTCGGAGCAGATGACGGTGTTCACCAACGGGGTGAACCCTCCGCGAGAGTTGATGGCGATCGGGCAAGAAAACGCAAATTCGTCAAGCAAGACCGGCCCGAACGACGTTGACCGGATCGCCGAAGGCTGGCTCGAGCACATGGCCATCGAACGGGGGGCCGCAACGGCCACGCTCGCGGCCTATGAGCGCGATCTGCGCGATTTCACGCACTGGCTCGCCAATCGGCTCGGGCGCACGCCCCGGATCCATGACATCACCCGTCTCGACATGGCAGGCTTCCGCGCGTTCATGGCGCACCGGCGCAAGGGCGGCCTGGACAGCCGGTCACTGGCGCGGACAATGTCGGCTCTGCGCGGCTTCTTCCGCTTTCTCGAGGCTGAAGACCTGCTGCAGTCGCGAGCCATCTTCAATGTTTCCATGCCGAAGGTTCCGCGCGGCGTACCGAAGCCGCTGACCGGGGAAAAGGCGGCGGAACTCGTCTCCGACGCCATGGCGCAGGACCTCGACTGGGTTGCGGCGCGGGATACGGCCGTGCTGCTGCTGCTCTACGGCTCGGGCCTTCGGATCTCCGAGGCGCTGGGGCTGAAGACGCGCGACGCGCCGAATGCGCTGAGAGACGTACTGCGCATTTCCGGCAAGGGGGGCAAAGAGCGCCTGGTTCCGGTGCTGCCGATCACGATCGAAGCCGTCGCGCGCTACCAGGGCCTGTGTCCCTACCCGTCGAGCCCGGACAGCCCGTTGTTCGTCGGCGCGAAGGGGGGCCCGCTCTCCCCGCGCATCATCCAGCTTCTGATTGCCAAACTGCGCGCGCCACTCGGCCTGCCCGAGACGGCGACACCGCACGCATTGCGCCATTCGTTTGCGACCCATCTGCTGGCTGCCGGCGGCGATCTGCGCCAGATCCAGGAGTTGCTCGGCCACGCCAGCCTGTCGACGACGCAGGTCTACACCGCCGTCGACCGGGACCGGATGTTGTCGGTCTACGAGGCGGCACATCCGAGGGCCGGGGGACGCAGACAAGCGGGACAAGAAAGCGAGACCGATCAACCGAATTAGCGGGTGGCGGCAGTCGGCTGTCGGCCAAGTTCGAAAGCGTGGGAGTTGTTGGAGATGCGTACTTTCTCGTCGCTGTTCGGAAGGCGGATGGCCTGGCTGGGCGTTCTTCTTGCGATCGTGCTGTTGTGGACCATTGGCGCCAATGGCGCCTCGGCGGAGCCCGTGCATCCGGGTGCAGCGATGGGGTGTGGCGGCAAGGACCTGATGGCGCAACTGGCCACGGAAGATGAAGCTGCTGCCGCACGTATCCGCGAGGTGGCGGCCAAGACACCGAACGGCAAGGCGATCTTCTGGCGGATTTCCTCGCCCGACGCGAAACCCAGCCATCTGTTCGGCACGATCCATCTCAGCGATGCGCGGGTCACCCATCTCTCCGCCGACGTGACCTCGGCGCTCGACCAGGCCGATGTGCTGGCACTGGAAGTCGCGGACCTCTCGGCGCAGGCGCTGATGCGCACGCTCGTGCATTTCAGGTCGCAGATGTTCTTCGCCGACGGGCGCACGCTCGACCAACTGCTGACACCGGCAGAAATGGAGCAGGCCGAAGCGGTCGCAGCACGACGGGGGCTGCCATCCACCGCTCTCAACATGGCGCGGCCCTGGTTCGTCAGCCTGCTGCTTGCCGTGTCGCAGTGCGAGCAGAACCGGACGCGCGAGGGTGCGCTGCCGCTGGACCTCACCATCGCCGGGCGCGCCAGGGCCCGTGGCACGGCGGTCGTGGGGCTGGAAAGCATGGACGACCAGCTCAAGGTGTTCGCCAGCCAGCCGGACGCCGATCAGCTCGCCTATCTCAGGGCCAACCTGAAATTCGAGTCGCAACGGGCCGACGCGGTAGAAACGCTGGTGCAGCGCTATATCGGGCGCGAGCTCGCCATGGCCTGGCCGCTGCAGCAGGAGTTGTGGACGAGAGCGGGGTTAAAGCCGTCGGCCATGGAGAGCATGAAGTCCAGCCTCCTGACGTCCCGCAACCAGAAAATGCGCGATGCCGCATTGCCGCTGCTTGAAAAAGGCAACGCCTTCATCGCAGTCGGCGCGCTGCATCTCATCGGCAAGACGGGCCTGGTTGCGCTGTTCCGGCAGGCCGGCTACCAGGTGGACGCCATCGAATAGCAGGCCATGGTGCAGCGGCCGCGTGTCATCTCCGGGCGCCGCGCCATCCGGCAAAACAACACTTGATCATGCGAGGCCGGTTGTCTCCGCCCCGGCCCGGGTCCATGCTGCGTCTCCTGACCCACCCGGTGACGGCGTACCATGCGACGCCGCGGACCCAGCGGAGGCTGCCCATGGCCAAGACTGCCCTCATCGTCGGAGCCGGTAGCGGCATCAGCGCATCTGTCGCCCATGCCCTCTACCGCGACGGCTATCAATTGATGCTCGCCTGCCGTCACCCGGACCGGATCGCAGCCCTGGAGAAACGCACCCGGGCCAGTTCCTTCGCGGTCGATGCCTCGGACCCGGCCTCCATGACTGAGCTGTTCAAGGCGGTGGACCAGAAACTCGGCCCGCTCGACGTGGCGCTCTACAATGCCACCTACCGGACTCGCGGTCCGATCGTGGAGCTTAAGCCCGCCGAAGTGCACCGCACGCTGGAGGTGGGCGCGTTCGGCGGCTTCCTGATGGCACAGGAATCCGCGAAACGCATGTTGCCGCGCAAATCGGGGACGATCCTCTTCACGGGCGCATCGGCCGCGGTGAAGGGCTATCCGCTGTCCGCGCCATTCGCCATGGCCAAGTTTGCCCTGCGCGGGCTTGCCCAGTCGCTGGCGCGAGAATTGCATCCCCAGGGCGTTCACGTCGCGCATTTC
This sequence comes from Hyphomicrobiaceae bacterium, assembly GCA_047971765.1. Classification (GTDB taxonomy): domain Bacteria; phylum Pseudomonadota; class Alphaproteobacteria; order Rhizobiales; family Hyphomicrobiaceae. The sequence continues at coordinate 7,942 of JBKDZY010000688.1, forward strand.
AATATCGACGGCGGCGTGCGAAACTCTGAACGGGGACGTGAGGAAGGGCCGTCGGACCAACCCGACAGCCTGCTCGATCCCGATGGCATCGCCGAAACCTACATGGCCATCATTCGCCAGCCACGGTCAGCCTGGAGCATGGAAGTGGAACTGCGGCCGTGGGTCGAACGGTTCTAGATCTCGCTTCATACGGTCTGGCTCGTTTACTCACGTCCACGCTCACGCGCCCTATCGGGCCAACGGCCGGGCGCTCCACGCGGGCAGTGCTTGCTGCCTGAGCCGCAGTCGCGACCAGAGCGTTTCCGCCTGAAGCGGAAACCCGATAGTGTGGCGGCCGTGAAGTTCGCCGGATCGCACCGGTGCGCTTTGAAAGCGAACTTCACGACCGCCATACCAACTCCACAGGACATCCAAGGAGGATCGCGTGGGAACAGAGATGCCGCTGCTCGGACGGGGCTTTTATTGGCAGGATATGCCTGTCGGATACAAATGCAGAACATTCGGGCGGACAGTGACGGAGACCGACCTGGTCAATTTCATTTCCTGCACGGGTATGCTGGAAGTCCTGTTTACCAATGAGATCTACAGACAGACGGAAAGCGCCATCAAGGGACGTTTCGGACCTGGAGCCCTGGTCTACTCGATGGCGGAAGGCCTCGTCATCGGCCCGACCATCCAGGGCACCGGAATGGCGTTCCTGAGCATGGAACTTGAGATCAAGGGGCCGGTATTCGTTGGCGATACCATCCACGTCGAGCTCGAAGTGACGGAATCCAGAGCTGCGTCGAAGGGCAATCGCGGTCTTGTGAAGACAAGGAACGCTATTGTTAATCAAAACGGTGACACAGTTATGGTTTATACACCTCTGAGAATGATGAAGGGACGGCCAGAGGCCTGAGGCTGGCGACGCTGGTTGGCGTCCCAAATGCAACACGCGGTAACTTTGAACGAACTTATCCGCATACCAATCAAGGGCGTCGCTTGCGGTAGGTCCCAAGGTCACTATGTTGTTGGAAAGACTTAGCCGCCGGA
>JBKDZY010000689.1:0-3071 GCA_047971765.1 Hyphomicrobiaceae bacterium
TCGTTATGGTCTTCCTTTTGGGCGGTGCTTGAACGAGTCAAGTCCATCCCCAATTGGAAGAGGGTGTCATTGTAGGCCATTTGACCCTCCCCAACCAGTAGACAGATTGTGACCCGCCCGCTCCTTACCTTTGGGGTATGAGGATGTGTCCTTGACCTTGAGGGCAGGTGATCGAACGGCAGGACCCGATATGGGGCCAATCGCCCCCCCACGCAAGTGCAAACTGTCCACGAATGTCAAAAAATTTTCGCAATCGCGGCGCAGGCACAACCAACGCACTCAATCGAATACAATCGGTAAACTTTTTTAGAGATTTTTTGCCTGTTGGCGGGGCCCCGCCAACAGGCACGGACTGCACTTTTGTCCGCTCACTTGCCGAACAGATCGTTGAGGAAATCCTTCGCTGCCCGCCTCTTCCTGTCGGCCTTAGGCCCATCCCCGAGAACGCTCAGCAACGCCCCATCGACATTGCCGTCGCGGAGGTGATGGACCGCGTCCCGGCCTGTGTCAGAGTTCAGCGCCCCCGCCACATCCGGCATCAGCGATGGCTTGTCCCACGGCCCCGCGACGCGCACCGGAATTTCCAGCCCACCACCGCTGAGATGCGGCACGAACTTCATATCGAGATTGCGGTCCACGATATTGATGACGCCCGTTCCTTTCGCATCGAGCGTCTGGCTCGCAAGTTGCAGATCCTTGGTTCTGGCCACGCCCTGGGCGATGCTGAAGGTGCCCGAGAACGACTTGAACGGCGTCTTGGCGTCACTGATCCGCTGCGTGGATGGCATCTCGCCCCGCCGGAGCCCGGCAAGCATCGCATCCGCGTTCCAGCCAACCAGGGCACCATCCCGCGCGTGAATATCGGCATGTCCGCCGAGTGTCGAGACCAGGTCCCGCTCACTCGCCCCCTTCGCGCTCAGCGTCACGACTGCCCGTCCGCGCCCTTCCAGCACATCCACCCCGGCAGCGCGCAGAAGCGGCGCCAGTTCGACACCATCGGACGAGACGTTGAGCCCGCACACCAGCTCTTTTCCACGGCCATCGACACTCGCCAGCACACGCACCTTGCCACCGGCAATCTCACCTTCGGAGAGCGTTGCCCTGAGATGGGCATCCTTCAGGGTGGTCGATACCTGGACGTTCCGGGCCTGGATGCCACGCCAGCTGCCGTCCGCGATCACCAGCCGGCCATTGACATCGGCCCTGGTCAGAATCGCCGTGTCGAGGGGCTCGATGTCCCAAGCATTCCCCGCGGTCTGGCGGAAACCGCGCACTTGTGGTCCTGCGGGTTTCTGGCCCGGCGGCATCGCGCTCTGCCGCAGCAGGTCGGTGATGGAACTTGCCCCGCCGACCTTTCCGTCAGCCGACCCCGGCGCAGCGAACCGGCCAGCGGCATGATCCGCCTGGATGTCACGCGCAGCACTCTGCAGGGTGTCGATATTGAGGCCGGCCACCGTCAGGTCGAATCTCACGTCCGGCCGCTTTCCGCTGAGCCTGGCTTCGATCATCCCGTGCGCCTGGGCCTGTCCCAGCCGCAACTCCGCCGAGCTCAACATCAGCGCCGCCTGCGATCCACGGATCGTGCCGCCGATCTTGAGCCTCCCCAGACCATCCAGGCCCGATACCGGCAGTTGCAGCATGTCAGCAAGCTTGGCCACATCCGGCGCCTGAACGACCATATGCCCGTCGAGCGACGGTTCCTTGCCGAGCGTGACATTGCCTGTGTACTGGCCACCCACACGCTGGCCGTCGAGCCGCAGCGAAACCTTCGCAGGTTGATTGGCCAGCAGCTCGCTCATGGCATCGAGCTGGCCTTCCATCGCCACCCGCTCGCCTTCCAACAGGAAATCGCCGGACGTCTTCAGCCGTCCGCCCAGATGCGGCAGCGACAGCCGGGCATTGATACCTTTGACGTCCCGGCTCACGCCCGAACGCTTGTCGGCATAGATCACATGTCCATCGACGACCCGCACATCGGCCAGGATCAGACCTGAAAGACCGATCGCCGGATCCTTGACCGCTGCCGCCTGGGGCTGAGAGCCGTTCTCGACAAAATCCTTGAGAACCGGCGGCAGATTGCCCCCCTTGGCGTCCTTGCCGTTGCCAAGTTGCGCATACCGAACACGACCTTGTGGCTGTTGCGCGCCCGCGAAATCCCAGTTCCGCTGCCCCCGTTCATCGACCACCAGGTTCAGGACCGGCTGCTTCAGGACAAGTCTCTCGACCTTGATCTCCCGCATGATGAAGGGGAGGATCGCGATCTCGACGTCCAGATTGCGCGCGGTAATGAGTGGCGCACTCGTCATCCCGCGTGGCGCCGAAAGGCTGACGTTCGACAGCGTGACGCCAAGCCCCGAAAACAGCGACAGCCCCGCGGAACCAATCTCGAGCTTGCGACCGGTTTGCTGCTCGACGGCGGCTATAATCCGGTTCTCCACGAGCCCGGTGGGCGGAAACGTCAGCAGCAGCCCAACCGCGGCCACGGCAAGCAGGAACACCACGCCGAAGGAGTAGAGCACGTAGCGGACGAACCCGCTTCTTTCAGCATCATCGCGAGCATATCGCGGGCGCGGTTCGTACTGGCCATACCCCTCCCGTGGAACCGGTCGGCGCACTTGAGGCGGAGGAGGTGGCGGCGCGGGCCGCCGCCCACGATAGGACTCGGCGTCCGGACGGCGTGGCCGCACGTCACCAAGACGAGGCGGCGGCGGCGGCTGGCGTTGATCATTCGGCATGTAGGCTCGCTCTGCACGACACAACGCGATGGCACGCGGTAAAGAAAAATGCGGATAATTGGCCCAGCCAGTGTAGCCGAAATTGGCTCGGAACTGTGACGGCCACCTCATCATGTCGTGGAAAACTCGTCCGCCCCGCACAAGCACGCGGACTTGCCGCAACCACCATCCGCACCGCCCATGCCCTGGCAGACACCACGCTTCAGTCTATGATAACAAGTATTTGCTCAAATGGATTGAAGAGTGCATAGCGCACACGCCTTCAACTGGTCATTTGGGAAACGCAATTCGTCGCCAGCCCACACATCGAGGGACGGCAAGACGACAACCATCAGC
>JBKDZY010000690.1:0-3460 GCA_047971765.1 Hyphomicrobiaceae bacterium
CCAACTTGCCCGGACGCTGCACGGTTTTTGTCAAGGTCCAGGCCGCCGTGCGTCCAACTTTCATATTGTTGAGGCCCAAATACGTCTTGCGTATCCCCTGCGCCATGTCGTTCAGAAGCGCAAAAACCGGGACCCCACGGTCCTGCAGCTTCTGCACCGCATCGCTGAGCTTTTGATGGTTGATTGCAACGCAAGCCAGCGCATCCACCTTCTCGCCCAGCTCCATCATGACCTTGGCAAACTCTTCCGGTGCCTGAGACGACACGTAACGCACGACGACCTCGCCCCTGATGTCGCTGCGTGCCGCCACGGCTGCGGCCAATTCGCATTCGAAGTTCTGGTAAAATTCCTGCGTCCGCTTCACCAATACGATTCCGAGCTTCTTGTGCGGAACGGTCTGATCCAGCAGACGGGTCTCGATTAGTCCGCGCCCGTGATAGCCGATCCGGTGCGCCGCTTCAGAGATCTTTCGGATCGTTTCTTCCCGGACCTTCACGCGCCCATTCAGAGCGCGATCTACGGTGGTCAGGCTGACACCGGCCTCACGGGCGACATCTGCAGTGGTCGGACGACGGGCCAACAACGCTCCCCCATTGACGCAATTACATCATTGAAGCGCAGCCAAGCCCGCCGTGCAAGCCGTGCCTCGTTGTTATTCCGCCGCCATCGACGCGTGGTGAAATTCCTCGCGGTAGGGCACTGCGGTCTCGGGAAGCGCCCGCTTGAGGAAGTAATCCTCATTGCGCAACTGGCGTTTCAGCGCAGGCCACATCTCCCGGAACCCATCGGCAATCGAGGTGTTCGGCGCAGGCAGATCGTGCTTGATCCGCTCATGCAGACGCGGCAGCGCGTGATACGGGACCATCGGGAACATGTGGTGCTCGACGTGGTAGTTCATGTTCCAGTAAATAAACCGGCTGATCGGGTTCATATAGACCGTGCGGCTATTCAAACGGTGATCCGTAACGTTGTCGGCCAGCCCCCCGTGCTGCAGAAGCCCGGTCATAACATGGTGCCAGGCGCCAAAGAGACGCGGCAGCCCGATCACCATCAACGGCAGGATCGACCCCATCGCAAGCGCAAGCGCGATGGTCGCCGCGTAGATGACCACCCAGATCCGCGCCACGCGGACCACCTTGGGCCACTCGCTTTCCGGAATCCACGTCGCCTCATCTTCTTTCAGTTTACCGAACGCATTGAAGACCATACGCTTGAGACCATCCCAAGCATCGAGAATGCCAAAGACGTTCGCCAACAATTTAAGGAAGGCCGGCGGCCGCATAATCGCGATTTCCGGATCGCGGCCCACGATGATCGTATCCGTGTGATGGCGAGCATGGGACCAGCGCCAAGTCACCGGGTTACGGATCATGCAAAAGCTCGCGACTTGGTACAGCCAGTCGTTGTACTTGCGCGTCCTGAACGCGGTTCCGTGGCCACATTCATGCCAGCGGCTATCCATGGCAGAGCCGTAGAGTACACCATATGCCAACCAGAACGGGATCGACCACGTGGTCGGCCAAAGCGCGACGCCGATGGCGGCGAACAAGATCATGCTTGTGAACAAGATAATCGTATCGCGCACTGCGGGCCCATCCTCCCGCGCCATGAGCACCTTCATTTCCTTTCGCGGAATGTCGGTGTGGTACCATTCAGCAGCCGCCAGTCCCGTCTCGACGGCCTTCCGCCCGTCAGCACCCGTCATCGAATAATCGCGCGTTCGCATGACATCCTCCCATGTTGGCACTATCGGGCCGACCATAGTCTGCACCACTGGGTGCGCCTATATCGTCGCGGGAAAATTCTATCAAAACACATCAATATTGACGGCCTGAATGATAAGGTTCTATCATTTTTCATGGCACAACGACCAACGATCAAGGATTTGGCACGCGAAGCAGGTGTCGGGGTCGCGACCGTGGACCGCGTCATCAACAAGCGCGCCAACGTGCGCCCCGAAACGGCTGAGCGGGTGGCCGAAGCTGCAGAGCGGATCGGCTACCACGCCGCCGCTCTTCTGCGCGAGCGCAGCGCGCCCGCTTTGCCCCGCCAACGCCTGGGGTTTCTTTTCCCGAAGCAGGCCCAACCGTTTTACAAGGCCTTCGCCCGAACGATCGAAAACGCCGTCGCCGCACACCCGGACATAGATGGTCGCTGCATCATCCGCTATCCGGATGCCGCCACGCCCGCTGCCTTTGAGACGGCGCTACGCGCCCTCGCAAAGAACGTCGACGCTATTGGGGCCACGGCGATCAACCACCCCACACTCACACGCGCGGTCGAAGATATCACATCAAGTGGCATACCAGTGTTCTCGCTTCTCAACGATTTCGCACAAGGCGTCAGACGCGCCTATCTGGGGACGAACAATATGAAGGTCGGGCGCATCGCCGCCTGGATGCTCGCCACGCAGATCCGCGAGCCGGGCAAGCTTGCTGTCTTTGTCGGCGGACACCGCTGGCACAGCCACCATCTGCGCGAGACCGGCTTTCGCAGCTACATTCGCGAATTTGCACCGGACTTCGAGATGATACACACGATGGTAAATCTCGACACCCGGCAACTGACCTATGAAGCGACCATCGACCTTCTGAGCCGCGAACCCCGTCTACGGGGTCTGTACATCGCCGGCGGCGGTATGGAAGGCGCCATTGCGGCACTGCGCGAGACCCGTCCGCCGGGCAAGGTCGTGCTCGTCGTGAACGAAGATACCACCGACAGCCGCGCCGCGCTTATGGACCGCTACGCCAGTCTTGCCATATCGACACCGCTCGACCCGCTGTGCCGTCGTACCGTAGACCTGATGGTCCAAGCCCTGAATGATCCCGAAGCCGCCACTCCCGGGCAGGTGTTCATGAGCCCGGACCTGCTGGTTCCCGAAAGCGTGTAATACCAACGGCCCTAAGGATTGACCGCTTGCGACAGGCGGCTTTGCGGACAAAGCGGCCGTTACAGGGATTGTCACTCATCCGTTGCGGCCGGGACAAGCCCGGCACGGGCGCCGCGCATCGCCGGGCCGCCCCCCGGCACGGCGACTGGCTGCCACAGCCGCGAACCAATGAGGTCGCGCTATCACGGCCCGCATAAAGCGCACCCGTCCCGAGCCTTGGATCGCCGCACCGCAGCCCGGCGATGCGCGGCTGGATCTGCTGCTGTGTCAGCGTCAACAAGGCCTCAAAGCGGTCATTTTCAAAGGCCATTGATATAAGGCTCAGCCCGGCACGACATCCAAGAGCAGCCTGAGCGAAACCATCAGGGGCGTGGCCTCGATCCACTCCATCAGATGCCGGGACTGAACACCTAGAGCGTGTCGCGTTCATTCGTATTCACGCGACACGCCCTAAGTCTTTGACACCGCATGGTCGAGGAGCACAAAACCGGTACCCACTTTTGTGCAACATGCTTAGCGCAGGCGCAGCACCGGCGTCGGGCCCAGCGGGATCAGCCCGCCCAACAGAAA
>JBKDZY010000691.1:0-7506 GCA_047971765.1 Hyphomicrobiaceae bacterium
AGGGCGGCCAGATGTCGCCAAAATCCAGTCCCGGCTCGGCAACGGGAATGAGCTTGCCGAGCCTCAGCCCGTGATTGGCCTCCCACCGGACCCAGCTTGAGTTCACCGACCTCCTGGTCCACAGCACGATGACCGCGCACGCCCGCTCGAGTGCATCGCGGATGCGCGTGCCGAACTTGTCACCTGCCGAGATTTCCTTGTCCCACCAGACGACGTACTGTTGCGCCTCGATGAACCCGGCAAGTTCTGTCACCAGTGCACGGTCCGCGCTGGCGTAGGAAAGGAATATCGGGCGCTGGCCGTTCGATTGCGTCGTGCGCAGTTCATCGACGGCAAGGGTCATTTCACGAGTGGCTCTGGCGAGTGACATGGCGTGGCATCCGCTTGCGGCATCGAGGCGTCACCGGTGTTGCGCCTCGGGACTGACAGGGGGGAGTGGGGTCTTGTAGGCGGCGAACAGCAGCTCCAGCGCTTCCCGGCCCAGGGTCTGCACATCGGACCCCTGTTCCAGCGCCAGTTTGCGCAACGCCACCGTCACCTCGGGCAGGACGTAGAGCACCAGGCCCTTCTTGCCTTCCCGTGTCCGGGGCTTCGGCTTCTTCTTTGCTGCCCTGGTCCGCCGTGTTGTCGCTTCCGATGTCTCGGTATGCGCGAGGGCGCCCATGATCCCGGATGCATTCGCAAGCCCGCCGGCTTTGCCTGGCGCGCTTTTCCGCCGTGAGGCGGGCTTGGCTGGTTTGGCCCTGCTCATCGTCTGCGCCTCATCTGCTTGAGTTTCTTCTCCCGCTTCGATTCGAGCGCGCGCAGGCCTGCATAGAGGTCCTGGATCTCGGCAACTGCGATCTCGTCGTCCTTGTCCTCGGTCACGCCGTGGCCGTGTTCTATCGCGGTTCGGAAGGCGTCGCGGTCGGAAAGCGTGCCGATGATGTCGAGCCCGCCCGCCCCGCAGCTCAGGAGTGCCTCGTTGACCTCGTTCTCCCACTTCTTCGTTCTCCGGGGCGGCGTGCAGTTGAGAACGATGGCCGCCTTGCCGAGCGAGTTGCGGTACGCGATCTCCTCCGGTTCCGTGTTGTCGGCGCTGTTGCGCAGCAGGTCGATCGTGTTCCGCGTCGCCGCCATGTCGAAGGCGGACGCGCGCACTGGCACGATGATGTGGTCGGCAATGGTCGCGAGATCGCGCACCTCGTCGCCACCGCCCGCTGCCACGTCGATGATGATGAGATCGTGCTTGGCCCTGGCTTTATCGAGGTCTTCCGTGAAGCTCTCGAAGTCGCCCTTGACGATGGCCGGTTTCTTCGCGCGCTTGCGCAGCCCCTTGCCCCAGATCAGGACGGAGAGCTGCTTCTTGTCGAAATCGACAATCAGCGGTTTGCGGCGCTTCATCGCGGCTGCGACTGCAAGGTGGACCGCAACCGTCGATTTTCCGGCGCCGCCCTTGGTTGAAATGATCGCTACGACTGACATCCCGTTACGCCACTCACATTGCCATGTGCCCACACGCTCGGCACGAGCCGTATTTCACTCACGCCAAGGACATTGACGAAAATTAAGGCAATTATCCGGATGAATCAACAACGTAAAATTTTTGAAAGGTGCTAGCACTGCTAGCGGTAACAGGAAATCATGATTCGAAATGCGGATTCCGGCTTCATCTTCAGCGGCTTTCGTTTGGTGCAATGCGCATGACCAGGCCGTGTCATGCCACGCATGAGGCAGCCGGCTTCGGGCATCCGGGAGTTGGTGCGCGACTGGAGCCCTACTTCTTGATGCGGGAGAGAACCTCGGCCGCAATCGTCCTGATCGCGGTGCCCGCCGTGCCCGGATACTTGGCCACGTAGGAGCGGCCTTCGCGTGAATAGAGGGCGGCCTTCTGGATGTGCGGAATGGTTGGCACGGCATCGCGGAAGCAGCGCATGTCCGCATTCGACATCAGCAGCTGGTGGATGGTCTCGTCGGTCTGCGACGAAAGCTGCTTCATGTTGACGACGACGCCCAGATGCCTGGAAAATCCCAGGTGCGGATCGCGCATGCGGAAATGGCGGACATATTGCACGCCGCCGATAGCCAGGACATCGGGACGTACTGGCACGAGATGCCAGTTGCATTCCCTGAGCCAGCATTCGGTGGTGACGGAAATGCCGGGTGCGCAGTCGACAATCACCATGTCGACGTGTTGGCTCGCTTCCTGCAGCATCGTGCGGCAGACCGCCCGCACGTGGCGCATGTCGCCATCCTTGGCAAGGCCCCGTTCCACGAGCGGAAGATCCATGTTGCCCGGGATCAGGAACAAGCCCTCGGCTTCCTCAACGTCCCCGACACTCTCGGCCACACACGCCTTCCACGGCAGTGGGTGGCCGCCGGGCAGCGTGCCCGCGAGGATATCCGTCAGTGTCTTTCCGCTGTCGCGCAGCGCATTCAGCCGTTCCACCGGCATCAGCATGAGACTCAGGCTCATCTGCCCGTCGGCGTCGATCAGCAGGATGCGCTTGCGGTGATAGACCGCGAGGGTTTCCGCCAGTGCGAGGGTCAAGGTCGATTTTCCGACACCACCTTTCGCATTCATCACGGCAATGGTGGAAAATGGCCTCTGGGCGGACATTGCATCCTGGCTTCCGATGAAGTGGGCGGGGGTGATGGGCTGGTGAGCGACGTGCGCCAGTTCATGGCGAAATGCAAGCAAACATAAGGCCACAGTCTTTCAATAGCATGAAAGTGCTGTTCTGTCCGGGAGGGCAATGGCAAGCACATCCCGTCCATGACGGCTCAGCCACGCCTGGCAACTCTTGATGGTCCTTCAACGTATTCCCCAGGTCTGGTTCGATTGTCCTTGGCGTCCCGGCCGCGACCTCTTCTGCGACTTGCGCATATGGAGCGGCGCCGGCTCCGGAAATTGTATCCTGCGGAACAGGTGGACGGAATGGCCTGCCGGGGTTCGGCATCCATGCCGTGGTTCATCCGGCCCCGGCCAGCAGGGACGCATTGCCGCCGGCAGCCGTGGTATCGATGCAAAGATGCTGTTCCACCAGTAATCGGTCAGGCGACGGAGTACCTATGATCAGGGGTACGATGGCGCCGGTCCGCTTGGCAAGCGTGATGGCGAACGCCCGCAGTTTCTCGTCATCTGCCGCCGCCATGACCCCATCGACGGCAAGGCCGCTGGCCAGCGCCGCGATCATGTCGCTCCTGCCGCAGACCGCCAGCGGCATGTCATGACAACCTGGGGAGACGTATACGTCAGAACCTTCCTCCGCCGCGACCAGCACGCCATTGCCAGCCGCCAGCGCCAATGCCGCCTGGAACAACGCGCGGCCCACCGAGGGGCCGAGGCAGACGATGATGCCGCGTGGCGCATAACTCAAACGGTTGCTCTCGCCTGTTGGCCCCGGAAGATCCAGGACACCTCGCGCGTGGCCATCGAACGTCGCCGCCAGCGCCATCAGCTCGCCGCCACCTGCCAGCACGCGACTGAGCTCAGCCACGCGGTCTGCCCGCCGGGCCCACAAGGACTGCCGGTGTGCTACAGCGCGGACAGCCTCCACGATCGCCTGGCGCGGCTGCTGCTCTTGTTGTCGAACGGATTGCTTTTCGCGCCCCACGAGCGTATCGCACGCCGCCCACGCCTGCGGCGCGGGTGACCGCAGACGCGCCACGTAATGCGCCCCGCCTGCCTTCGGCCCGGTGCCGGACAGTCCCATGCCGCCAAACGGCTGCGAACCGACCACGGCCCCGATCTGGTTGCGGTTGACGTAGATGTTGCCGCATCGGATCTCGTTCACGACATGCTCGACCCTGTCGTCGATGCGTGTGCTCAGGCCGAAGGTCAGCCCATAGCCTTTCGCGTTGATCGCGCCAATGACGCTTTCGAGGTCCTGCGGATCAAAGCGCGAGATGTGCAGCACGGGGCCAAAAATCTCGCGCGGAATATCGGCGATGCCATTCACCGCGATCAGCGTGGGGCCAACGAAATGCCCGCCACCAGGCGCCTCCAGGGCCTTGACGATCCGGCCATCGGCCTTGGCGCTCGCGCAGTAGTCCTGGATGTCGCGTTGTGCATCACCGTCGATCACCGGGCCGATATCGGTTGATGCCAGCCAGGGATCGCCGATCACGAGTGTCTCCATGGCGCCGCACAGCATCTCCAGGAAATGATCGTGGACGTCATCCTGCACATAGAGCATGCGCAGGGCAGAGCAGCGTTGCCCGGCACTCTGGAACGCCGACGCCAGCACATCACGGACCGCCTGCTCCGGCAATGCCGTCGAGTCAACGATCATGGCATTGAGCCCTCCGGTCTCTGCGATGAATTCTGCCATCGGTCCGGCGTTCTCGCGTAACGCGCAGTTGATCATCCGGGCGACATCGAGAGATCCCGTGAAGCACACGCCGGCAATGCGCGTGTCCTGCGTGAGCGGAGCGCCGACGCCCGGCCCGTCACCGGGAATGCAGATCAGCGCGTCATGTGGAACGCCGGCCTGATGCAGAAGTTCCGTCGCGCGATGCGCAATGAGTGGCGTCTGTTCGGCAGCCTTGGCCACCGCCGCATTGCCCGCCGCCAGCGAACCGGCAATCTGTCCGGTGAAAATGGCGAGCGGAAAATTCCAGGGCGAAATGCACACGAACACGCCGCGTCCGGGCGCCGGCCGCTCCGCCTCGAGACGCTCGGCTTCGCCTGCATAGAAGTTGAGGAAATCGACCGCCTCCCGAATTTCCGCAATGGCATCAGCCAGGGTCTTTCCCGCTTCACGGCACGCGAGTGCCATCAGTTCGCTGGCGTGGGTTTCATAGAGGTCTGCTGCCGTGCGCAACAACTGGGCACGCTCGTCCGGACGCTTGGCGGACCAGATCCGGAAGCCGCCAAGTGCCCGGCCAACCGCCTCCCGCGCCAGCTCCGGTCCCGCCCAGATGACATGGCCCACGACATCTTTCCCATCCGCAGGGTTCGGCAGCGGTGATGGATCGCCGCCGGCATCAGGAGACGTCTGGCCACCGGACATGAGGGCACGGGCGGTCCAGGTTCTCGATCGCCAGGTGTCCCGCTCCGCCATCAATGGCGCCACGGATGCCGGCTCGTTCACGTCGAAGCCGCGTGCGTTGGCCCGGCCGGGGCGGAAGACGTCAGCCGGTTGCCGGATCGCATCGCTGGGCTGCGCACCGGGTCCGGCCAGCGCAAGGTCGATCGGATCGGCCACGATGTCTTCCGGCTTGATCGATGCATCCACGATCTGGTGCACGAAGGAGCTGTTGGCGCCGTTCTCCAGTAGTCGCCGGACCAGATAGGCCAGCAGGTCCCGGTGTGCGCCAACCGGGGCGTAGATCCGGCAGCGCGTGCCGTAGGTGTGCCGGGCGATCTCGTGCAGGGCCTCGCCCATGCCATGCAGGCGCTGGAACTCGAAGGCCACCGAGTGCGGTGCCATCGCACGGACAGCCGCCAGCGTGTGTGCGTTGTGGGTCGCGAATTGCGCATAGAGGCGGTCATGCCTGTCGAACAGGGTGCGCGCGCAGGCCAGGTAGCTGATGTCGGTATGGGCCTTGCGCGTGAACACGGGAAACCCCGCCAGCCCCAAAGTCTGCGCGTGCTTGATCTCGCTATCCCAGTATGCGCCCTTGACAAGGCGCACCATGATCCGCCGATGGAGTGTCTGTGCCAGTGCGTGGAGATGATCGATCACCGGCAGGGCGCGGCGGCCGTAGGCCTGCACCACGAAACCGAACCCATCCCAGCCATCGAGCGACGGATCGGCCAGGACCCGTTCCACCACGTCGAGCGAGAGTTCGAGCCTGTTGGCCTCCTCCGCATCAATGTTGAGGCCGATCCCGGCGGCGGCAGCCTGCCGCGAAAGCTCGAGCAGCGCCGGCACCAGCTCCTTGAGGACCCGGTCGCGCTGGCACCATTCATGGCGCGGATTGAGGGCGGAGAGCTTGACCGAGATGCCGGGGCTCGTCCGGATATCGCCTGTGCCATGGCCTGCGATGCGTGCGATGGCTGCCGCGTAGGCTGCGTGGTAGTCGCGTGCATCGCTGTATGTGCGCGCAGCCTCGCCGAGCATGTCGTAGGAATAGGTGTAGCCCAGCTTTTCGAATGCACGCGCATTGGCAAGCGCGCCGTCGATGGTTTCGCCAAGGACGAATTGCTCGCCGAGCAGGCCAATCGCGCGGCTGACCGCGGTGCGCACGACCGGCTCGCCGACACGGCGAATGAGCCCCCTGAGCGCGGTCGTGGGCCAGGTGGGGTCGTCGTCCAGAACCTTCCCACTGAGCATCAGCGCCCAGGTCGCGGCGTTGACCAGTGATGAGGCGGAATGGCCGAGGTGCGCGCCCCAGTTGCCGGGTTCGATCTTGTCCGAGATGAGCGCATCGATGGTTTCCGGGTCCGGCACCCGCAGCAGCGCCTCGGCGAGACACATGAGCCCGATGCCTTCCTCGGTCGAGAGCCCGTATTCGGCGAGAAAGCTCTCCATCACGGTCGGGGAGGCGTCGGCACGAACGCGCGTCACCAGGTGCGCGGCCTCATCACGGATCTGGCGTCGAACCTGGGCGTCGAGACCGGTCGCGCCAGCAAGATCGTTGACAAGCCGGGCTTCGTCCGAGACCCAGGATTGCCGCAGCGGCGCTCGCGCGAGGGTAGGGGCCGCCGGATCGTGATGTCGATTGTCCATAAGCGCCACCGTCTGCTGGAAGTTCACGTGCAGGTTCGAAATCCCGTCTGTGAAGGTATTCCAGAAATATGTGTCCGCAATCGGCTTTTCCCGCGAAAATTGTGGGCGGCAACTGCCCAAAAATGCGGCGCGGCCTGCCCTCTGGTCTCCTGAACCAGCCGTTGGCTCGGGACGTTTCTCTCAAGGAGAGGTGTGGGACGCCGAGTGATGGGCGGCCGGACCAGGTTGCGCGGTGGCTGACGGCGGAGGCGCGGCAGGGCCAAGCAAGGGTGATGCAACGCGGCTGTCTGCGTGAGGCGGCCGCGCTTGGTGGGCCGGGAACAATGTTCACGATCGGCAATTCTATCGAGAAATTCGCGGGAAATCCCGGTCGGGTGGCGCTTCTGGAGGGGCAGGTTGCGAAGGTGGCGGCAAACTCAGAAATCGCCTTGCCAAATGCGTCCTCAGACTCTATGGATACGGGCCTTCAACGAAGCGAACGGATCGAGGCTCGCATCGCACCTCGCCACGCCGTTGATTGCGCCGGTAGCTCAGCTGGATAGAGCGTCTGACTACGGATCAGAAGGTCGTGGGTTCGAATCCTTCCCGGCGCGCCATATCATATTTGTCCAGCCCAGAGACATGGGTAACAGAACGTACCTAAGGCAAGGGTGACACCCTCGTGCCGAATGGGGTGTCGATTGTCTGCAAGGTTTTTTGTTCCAAGTCTATATATCCGAGATCGTAGGCCATGAAGCTTACGAGCCAGATTCCGTCATCAACCTCCTTTATTCCGAGCCTTTGACCAGCCATCACGGTCGAGATGTTGATCTTCTTGCGATGCATGCAGATGCGCCCGCAGGCGGTGACC
>JBKDZY010000692.1:0-4154 GCA_047971765.1 Hyphomicrobiaceae bacterium
GGTGTCGTCGCAGTCATAGTCCTTGCCATTGAGACCGAGGAAGCTCTCACCCTTGCGGCCCAGGCGTGCGCGAATGGCGCCTTGGAGCTTGTCGGCATCATAGACGTGCAACGGACGGCCATGGTCAATCGAGATGTAGTTGGTGACATCGACGACGGCGTTGATTGGTTTCTGGCCGATGGCCTTCAGCCGCTTCTGCATCCAGGTCGGGGAGGGGCCGTTCTTGATGCCCTTGATGTAGCGGCCGGCGAAACATGGGCAAGGTGTGGTGTCGCCGCCCGGAAATTCCAGGAGGATATCGACGGGACAATCGAAACTGCCTTCGACACCAGTTAATTGGCGCTCAGGCTTCAGCTTGCCGAGACCGGCGGCGGCAAGGTCGCGGGCGACGCCGCGCACGCCGGTGCAATCCGGCCGGTTGGGGGTGAGTTTGATCTCGATCACGGGATCGGATAGCCCAAGGACATCGACGTAGCGCTTGCCGACGTTCCCTGCGAGCTTGGCGTCGAGGTCGACGATGCCCTCGTGGTCGTCGGACAACTGCATCTCCCGCTCGGAGAGCATCATGCCGTTCGACACCACGCCGCGGACGGGCCGCTTCTCGAGGGTAATGCCGGTGCCGGGGATGTGTGGTCCCAATGGCGCAAAAACGCCAACAAGGCCGGTGCGCGCGTTGGGGGCGCCGCAGACGACCTCGACGGTGGGCTGGCCGGGTGCAACCTCCACCTGGAGCACCTGCAACTTGTCGGCGTTCGGATGCTGTTTCGCGTCAACGACGCATGCGATGGTGAAGGCTCCAAGCTTCTCCGAAATGTCCTCGATGGCCTCGACTTCAAGGCCGATCTGGTCGAGCGTCTTGTGGAGGTCCTCCAGGGAGGCATCGGTCTCCAGATGGTCCTTCAACCAGGAAAGCGTGAATTTCATGGAGCGTGTCTCGCAGGCGGCGTTGGTGAGGCTGGCAATCAGGCGGCAGCCTCGCCCGGGTTGATCTCGTGGTGTTCTCTAATGCGGGTTGGGCTGTGAGCCAAGGGAGAATGGCGTGGCAGTGGCGCCAAGGTTCATAAACAACATTCAATTGCGATCGAGAAAACGCCTTGCAGCGGTCCGTAACCTGCGTGGTTGGTCTAGTAGAATACCGCGTCGGGATTGCCCAGCAGGATGCGGCCAACGGCTTCGAAGTGGCTGCCGCGGGACTGGATCTGCTGCGACAGGGTGTGCATGTCGCGGAAGCGACGCTCGAACGGGCTGCCGGGAAAAATCGCGCTGACGCCCGCGGCCTTGTAGACCATGTCGGCGATCTCGATTGCGCCGTGGATGGCGTTGGCGCTGGCGAGGCGCACGCGGCCACGATCCGCGACACCGATCACATCCCATTGCGGGGCGCGTTCGTAGATCTCGTCGAGGGTGGTCCTGAGATAAGCCTCGGCGGCGCCAAGCCTGGCTTCGGCGCGGGCGATATCGGACTGGACCTGGGGCTGGTCGGCGAGACGGGCAAGGCCGCGCGGGGTCTTGGAAGCGGCAAGCTTGACGAATTCGGCCAGCATCTCGCGGGCGAGGCCAATGGCGACACCGGCGACGCCGATGGCGTAGAGGCCCTGCATGGTGAATGCATAGAGTGGGCCCGGGACCTGGCGGCCGGCAGGGTCCTCGCGGGTTCCAGAGAAGGCTTCGGGCACGAAGACGTCTGCGACGGTGTAGCTGTCGGATGCCGTGCCCTTGAGGCCGATCGTGTGCCAGGTGTCGATCATGGTGGCCTCAGCGGCCGGAAACAGAACCGTGCGGATGGTGGGGCGGCCCTGGCCGTTGAGGCGCAAGCCGCCGTCGCGCTCCTCGACCATGGCGTGAACGCCCATCCAGTTCGCCTGGCGGCTGCCGCTGGCGAAATCCCACCGGCCGTTGACGTGGGAGCCGCCATCGACAGCCTTCAGGCGGCAGGCATTGGGTGGTCCCCACGCGATCAGGGTGCGGCCGCCTGCGAAGATCTTCGTTGCGGTTTCGGGGGGCAGGTGCGGGGCGATCAGGGCGGCGCTGTTGGCGACGAACATGTTCCAGGCCACGGAGCCATCGTGGCGCGCGACTTCGGTCACCGCATCGAAATAATGGGAAGGATGAGCTTCGCTGCCACCGCATGGTCTCGGCAGGAAAAGATGGAGAAGCCCGGAAGCGAACAGGTTCGTGAGCAATGGCTCGGGGATCCGCCGGGTCTGTTCGATTGCGTCGGCTGCATCGCGGATGGCCGGACCGAGCGCGGCGGCGGTGGCAAGCGGTACCGAGGCACCGGCAGGCGGGGCAGGCTCCGATTGTCCTTGTGGCCAGGCCATCTCGCTGGCGCTCCTATTCGGCGGCGGGCAGCATCCATGGTGCGGTTTCATAGCCCGTGGCATAGACGCGGTTCGACTGCTCGGGGTTGCGGTTGACGTGCTCGCGTGCGTACAGGGGATGACGCATGGAGCGGACTTCGTGTTCGAGCTTGAACAGCACCTTGCCTGTCGCCGGGTCGACGATGTCCTCGAAGCGATACTGGTGCTGGTCGCTTTCCTCGCTGATGAGATTGCTTTCGAGCAGCCGCTTGTAGGGGCCGGAGAAGTCCGCAAGGTAGATCGCGATGTGGTGGCCGTCGAAGTCGGGGGCGGTGGTGTCCCTTTCCCGGAAGATCAGCTTCTGGTCGGGGCCGGCGGAGGCCCAGGCGGCCTTGCTGCCATTGGTCTCCGTTATGCCGGAGTTGGTGCCGAGGATGTCGCGATAGAAGCGCTGGATGCCGTCCGCGCTGCCCTTCGGGACTTCCAGCTCCACATAGGCCATGCCGAGCCGGATGGGGCCGAAGTCCTCGTCGGGCTCATGGATGCGGATGCGATTACCCCACGGGCATGTGGCCTCGACGCAGGCGCCGGCGTCGCGGAACGAGAAACTGGTGCCCGCAAGCTGTTCGCGCACGCTCTCGAGGCGCTGCAGTAATGCTGCCTTGCCCGGAATGACGATGCCGGTGGTGCCGCGCAGGATCTGCGGCTTGCCGCCGGGCAGATGGAACTGGCTCCTGCCGACATTGACCCACATGTTGGTCACGCCGGTCATCAGATAGGGATCGCGGGTCAAACCCAGGCCCATGACATAGAATATGATCGCGAGGCGCTGGTCCGGTACGGTGACATTGACGTGTTCCAGCATGACGATGTTGCCGAGGTCTTCGACCGATCGGTCGAATTTCCGGTCCTTGGAACCACGCGGATTGGGGGGTGGGAATCGGTTGGCTTGGACCTTCATGGCCTCAATCTCCGTTCATGACACAAACGTGGGATCTCACATGATCCTGGCTCAGGATCGTCATGTTCGTCAAAAGGCTTTGTGTCTGGCAAGGTTGCGTGGACGAAATTTCGCGCAGGGAGAGTGATTCATGACGGACGATATTGCAGCCCACTATTCGCGGGATGGGATCGGGGAGGCGATCATTGCGGCGGCGCGGAAGGTCGCCGGGGATGATGTGCCGCTCACGCCTGAGATTCTCGCACCCGCTGATCATCTCCACGGACGAGGACTTGCCGCGACGCGGGAGATCGTGGCGCTGCTCGCGCCTGCGGCTGGCGAGAGGCTGCTCGACATCGGATGCGGTGTGGGCGGGCCGGCGCGGTGGGTGGCCTGGACCCACGGGTGTCATGTTACCGGGATCGACCTTACGCCGGAGTTCTGCGAGGCGGCGCGCGTTCTCAATGCTGCGACGGGGCTCGACAAGGAGGTTACGATCATCAATGCCAGTGCCCTGGAGCTGCCGTTCGAGGATGCGACCTTCGATGGCGCGTGGTCGCACAACGTGGTGATGAACATTGCCGACAAGCGCGCTTTTCTTCGGGAAGCATTTCGCGTCCTGAAGCCCGGGGGACGACTGGCCTTGATGAACCTGATCGCATCACCGCTCGGTACGCCCCACTATCCGACACCGTGGGCGGCGTCGGTGGCAACGAGCTTCCTGGTGCCGTTGGAAGACATGCGTGATGCCATCGAGCGAACCGGCTTCGAGATTGTGCACTTCGAAGACAATACAGAACGCACACGTCGGGTGCCGGGTACGCATTCGCGAGGGCCGGTGGCGAGCGCGCCGCCAGGTCTTGGCACGCATCTCATCATGGGGCCGGCGCTGCGCACCTATCAGCAGAACGCGC
>JBKDZY010000693.1:0-1737 GCA_047971765.1 Hyphomicrobiaceae bacterium
ACAAGACTTGATCGGCTAGATATGGCCCTGATTGGCACAATTCTGTGCGCAGTTTAGCTGTGGCCTGACGCCTGCCCTGTGAGCCCTCCGTGGCCTCGCCAATGGGCTCCCACGGACGTGCAATTTTTCTGGTCGCGCCATTGCGGTGATGCCGCGTGCAGGCTATATGAAGCCGCCTGTTGGGGCGTAGCCAAGTGGTAAGGCAGCGGTTTTTGGTATCGCCATTCCTAGGTTCGAATCCTAGCGCCCCAGCCATCACGCCTCTGTCCAGCCCGGAGACATGGGGAACAGAACGTACCTGAGAGACAAGGGTGACACCCTCGGGCTCTTCGCTGAATGCTGGGGCAGGTCCTATTGATTACCAGCGAATGACGTCGTCGAAGAAGGGGACGCGGACCCTGACCCGGTCTCGTCCGGTATCGACATCGACATCACTCAGGAACGTGCGGACCTTCACCTTTGTGCGCCCGGTGCGCTCTTTCACCTTCACGCGCGTCGTCGGCGCCGACACGTTTGTTTCGCCGTTCCTGCTGCGCGCAACGTCCCTGGCCATGGCAGGCGCGACCGCGCAAACGGCAAGAGTTGCGGCCATCGTTGCCCCGAAAACGCAAGACTTCAACATGACGGAGACCTTCCCAATCTGACGAATTATGCGTTCAATGTGGGGGCTCTCCATCGGAAGGACAAACTACAATATGACGCAGAAGCATGTATCCATCAGATATAGCAGAATAATTTATGTTTTCAGGGACGGAAGTGCGGCATGCATGCAGAAAAACCGCAGCGTTTCAGCCAGGAGCGGAAGGGGATTGTGGACGGGATTACTCGCGCTGGGGCTTGAGATTGCTCCAGATCGCAATCGAGAGGCCGAGCTTGCGCCGCGCCACGTAGGTGTTGAGCATGGCAGCGGTGCCGAGGGACAGGGCGCTGGCCGTCGCCGCGCCGAGAATGCCGAAAGTGGGCGCGAGAAGCAGGTTGGTGCAGATATTGAGGCCCGCCACGCCCAGCGAAACCTGCGCCGCCGCCCGTTGCTGGCCAAGCATGTTGAGCAGCAGCTCGGATGGGCCCGCAGCCGACCGGCAAAGGAAACCCGCCACCAGGATGATCATCACCGGATAGCCATCGACGAACTGTGGTCCGAACAGAGACAGGATCGGCCGGCCAAGCGCCAGGATGAACACCGCGCCGGCCAGTGAAGGCCAGAAGGTCCAATTCACGGCCTGGCTGATCGCGGCGCCGAGCCCTTCCTTGTCGCCCTGCGCATTGAGGGTGGAAAACCGGCCCGCCATGGCGCTGCCGACCGCGTAGTGCACGAACAGCACGAGGCTCATGGTCTTGGCAGCGGCGAAATAGATGCCGACCTCGGTCGCGCCCAGGAAGTGCGAGACGACCAGGATGTCGGTGTTCTGCAGCAGGATTTCCGAGAACGTGATCGCAAGCAGCGGCAGCGAGGTGGCAAGCCACCAGCCCCGCGCACGGGCCTTCGGTCCCCGTGGCACCTCGCGACGCAGACGGATGGCAAGCACGACCGACTGCGCCGCAGTCGAGAGCCATGTGGCAACCACCGCCGCCCCCGCAGCCGTTGCCGCAACCATCGGGAACCCGGCCAGATAGGCCAGTCCCATCGTGATCAGGACCAGCAAGGGGCGGAGTAGGTAGGGCGGCAGCCACGCCGTCATCATCCAGCCGCGCCCGCGCCCGATACCGTCCTGCACGTCATTGAGTGTGATCAGGGGC
>JBKDZY010000694.1:0-8628 GCA_047971765.1 Hyphomicrobiaceae bacterium
AACACGTCCGATCAGTCGAGTTCGAAGCCGTCCATGCCGACGTTCTTCTTGATCTTGCCCATCATTTCGCGGAACAGGCGTCCGGCCTCCCTCGGGTCCTCGACCTGCGGGACTTCCGCACCACGCCGCCAGCCTTCGAGGAGCGCAATCCGCTTGAAGCCCGCCTGGAACACCCGGCCCGTGATGTCGGACGCTTCCTCGCTGGCAAGATAGACGACGGCCGGCGAGACCCACTTCGGATCACGCTCGGCGATCTGCTCCGGCGTCAACTCCCGAAGCCCCTCGGTCATGCGCGTCTGGGCTGACGGCGAAAGCGCATTGACGGTCACGCCGATCCGCTTCAGCTCGCGCGCGGCAATGACGGAGAATGCGGCGATGCCGGCCTTGGCCGCACCGTAGTTGGTCTGCCCGACGTTGCCATAGAGACCCGATGTCGAGCTGGTGTTGATCACGGCAGCCTTCACGGGCCCGTTGATCTTCTTCGATTTCTCGCGCCAGTAGGCGGCGGCATGCCGGGTTGGGCAGAACGTGCCTTTCAGATGCACCTGGATCACGGCATCCCACTCGGCTTCCGTCATGTTCACCAGCATACGGTCGCGCAGGATGCCGGCATTGTTGATCAGGACATCGAGCGTGCCGAAGTGCTTGATGCACTGGTCGATCATGTTCTTGGCGCCATCCCAGCTCGACACATCGTCGCCGTTGACGATGGCGTCGCCGCCCATGGCCTTGATCTCCTCGACGACGCCGTTGGCAGGCCCCGCGTCACGCCCCGTGCCATCGACCTTTGCGCCGATGTCGTTCACCACGACCTTCGCGCCTTCCTTGGCGAGCAGCAGCGCGTGCTGCCGCCCAAGGCCGCCGCCCGCACCCGTCACGATTGCAACCCGTCCTTCGCATAGTCCTGCCATTGGGGCCTTCCTCCTGTTGACTGTTGGATCGCGCCAAGTGTGCGCCGCCGCCACGCGAACTGCAACCGCAGAGAATACCTGGTCCACTTTCAGTCATGGAGGCCCCATCGCCACCACGCGCGGCCTCGTCAGTCGGGGTGGACGCTTCTCCTCACCTGAGCACGATCAGCAGGCAACCGCAGAAGATGAAGAAGATCGCCCACACATTGGCCCACTGCACGGTCTCGCGCCGAAAGAACAGCCATCCCGTCAACAAGGTGAAGGCAGGCGAGCACGAGATCAGCGGCGACACCACCACCACCCCGCTCAGGTCCAGCGCCACATAGGAACCGACAATGCCCAGGCCGTTCATGATCCCGCACAAGCCGAACCACCCATAACCCGGCCCCCACCGCGGCAATCTTCGGCCAGACCCCACATGCGCCACCAGCAGAACCAGCAGCGAACTCGTTGCCCCGACCAGCGCCGCCGTAAGCGGGCTCGGCAGGTCGTTCATGCCGAACTTGATGACATTCTGGGCCAGCGCGCGCGTCAGGGCCGCTGCCAGGGGGAGCATCATCGCCACGATCGACCAGTCCACATCCAGGGAGCGCGCTCTCAGGGCAATGAACGCGATCCCCAGGACGACGATGGCCGTCCCCACGAGTGCCTGCCCCGTCACCACCTCTCCGAAAACACCGACCGCAATGGCAATGGCGAAGAACGGCGAGGTCGATGCCAGCCCCGAGGTCAGCCCCGGCCCGATCGTGCGGATGCTCATGGTATGCAGCGTCATCGACAGCGACGGCACGATCAGCCCCGCCATCGCGAACCAGCCGGCCGACGGCGACAGAAGCGTTTCCGGCACGAGAAAGAACGGCGACAGCAGCCACAGGATGAGCGCGGTCGTGCCGACATTGACGAGCGTGCCCGCCCTGACATCCATGTGATCGAGAGCGACATGCTGGACATGGTTCGAGACGCCGAAAACAAAGCTGGCCGAAAGTGCCAGCACTGCGGCAAGAGTCGTGGCTTCCGTCAACAGCGGCCTCGTTCAGGGCAATAGGGACAGGGAGATAAAAGAACAGCGAAGATGGCATTGAACAGGAGGTCACATCGGTTCGATACCCGCGTCGCGCAGCACCTCTGCCGTGTGTTCGCCAAGCAGCGGCGCGCGCCGGGAAATCATCCACGGCGTACCGTTGTAGATCGCCGCCTCGCCGGGATAGACGAAACTTCGGCCAAGCTCAGGATGCTCCACATCCTTCCAGAAATCGCGGTCCTTGAGGTGCCCATCCTCCAGCAGGTCCTCCGGCGCCCGGACAGTGGCCCAGGTGAAGCCTCTCTGCTGGGCCGCGTGGTACACCTCTTCTGCGGGCAGCGACGCAATGAAATTGGCGACCAGATCGTCGATGATGTGGTCGGTTGCCGCCTCGATCTCCTTCGGATCCTGGTATTTGGGATCGTCGAGATCACCCGCCATGCCATAGTGGCCGAGAAACGCCGCGAGATCCCGCACGTATTTGGGATTGAGGCGTCCGCCGACCAGCGCCGTCACGTACTTGCCGTCCTTGGCCATGAATAACGTCCGTGGCGACGGCCCCGCCGCATGATGCCGGCCGGTGTGCCGGACCAGCACCTCGCCCCGGTAGATGTAGTTGGCAATCGCCGATTCCGTCGTCAGCGCGCAGGCCTCGTGAATGGAAACGTCGAGAAACTGTCCCTTGCCGCTGACCATCCGCTCGAACAGCGCCGCCATGATGGCGATGTAGGCGTAATGCCCACCCATGTGCCACGCATTGCCGCCACCAGGTGCGATCGGCGGCGCGCCCGCCACGTCCTCCTCGTCATAGCCGCACGACGCCATTTCCCCGCCAGCCGCCATATGCAGCAGATCGCTCGATTGGTAGTGCGCCCAGGGACCATCCTGACCGAACGGCGTCAGCGCACAGTAGACGAGCCCTGGATTGACCTTGGCCAGCACATCGTAACCAAGCCCCATCTCCGCCATACGGCCAGGTTCGAAGGTCTCCAGCACGACATCCGCCGATGCGGCCAGTCTGCGAAACGCCTCCTGGCCGGCGGAGGCACCGAGATCGAGCGTGATGCCGCGCTTCGAGGTGTTGTAGTACCAGAAATAAAGGCTGCGATCGGGATGCGGCTGGTCGTTGAAGAACGGCCCCACCGCCCGCGACGCACACCCCTGCGGCGGCTCGATCTTGATGACATCCGCCCCGAGATCCGCCATCAGTTTTCCGCAGAACTGGCCTTTCTCATCGGCCAGTTCGAGCACCCGCAAGCCTGCAAGCGGCCCATCACCGGCTTGTGAACCGCTCATTTCGCCATCTCCTCCATGTACGGGAACATCTTGCGTGTCGTGGGCCAGAATGTCCCATCGGCAAACCCCTCACGCACATCGGCATGGCTGAGGCCCAGCAGCCCTTCGCAGATCTCCGCCGTATGCTCGCCGATCAAGGGGCTGGCACAATGATTATAGGCCGGCGTGCGGGACATCTTGAATGGCGCGTTCTGCACCTTGAAGGTGCCAAGTGCCGCGTGGGGCAATGGCAGGTACATGCCCCGGTGCTTGAGCTGCGGATCGTTCTCGACCCGGTCTTCCGCACTCTGGACCGGCATGGCCCTGACGCCACCGTTCTGGCAAAGCGCCATCAGCTCGTACTTGCCGAGCGTTCTGGTCCAGCTCTCGATGGCCTGGTCCAGCGCCTCCTGGTTTTCGAGCCGCCCGGCATTGGTGGAAAACCGTTCGGCTGTTGCCCAGTCCGGATCTCCCATCACCTTCACGAGACGCTGCCACTCCTCATCGCTCTGGCAAACGATCACGGCCCAGTCATTGTAGCCGCCGGGATCAGTCCGGTAGGCATTGTGCGGCGCCACCATCGGCCCGCGATAGTTGTCGAGCATCTGCGTCCCCGGCCAATGCGCCCGGTTGCCTGGCGGAAAACCTTCACGCTTCGAACCGCGGCCGTTGACGGTGAGGTCCAGCAGCGCTGCGCCATTCAGCGGCACACTCGAAACCATTTGCGCCTGGTCGATGTGCTGCCCCTGCCCCGTCTTGTTGCGGTGATAGATGCCGGTCAGCACGCACATGACACCATAGAGACCGCCGGTGTCGTCCATGTAGGACCAGCCCCAGCCTGCAGGCGGCTCACCTGGAAGTCCCGAAAGATGGGTGAGCCCCGACGCGGCCTGCGCCACCGGGCCGAAGGTCGTGTAGCTGTGGTTTCGCCCCGTATGCCCGTATCCCGACATGGAGACATAGACGATATCGGGCTTGATCTTTTTCAGCTCGTCATAGCCCAGGCCCCATTTCGTGAGCACGCGCGACGAGAAGTTCTCGATCACCACATCCGAGACCGCGATCAGCTTCTTGACAATCGCAAGGCCCTTCTCTGATCGAACGTTGAGCGTCATGCTCTTCTTGTTGACGTTCGTGTCGTTGAAATTGCCGGAGGTATTGAGATTGACCTCCATGCCTTGTGGCGTGGTCGAACTCGGCAGGCGCCCGCGCTCCGTTTCCGGCCACTCGATCTTGATGATCTCGGCACCAAGCGCGCCCAGCCATCGCGTCGCCCATGGCCCGGCTCTCACCCAGCTGAAATCGACGATCCGGACACCGTCGAGCGGCCGTTGCCGCTGACGCTCCGTCTTGGCCTCGCCATCCTGCATGCCGTGCATCTCCGCATTCGGCCTCCGGACCAAGCCGGCCCGGGCCAACAAAACTGTTCTCGCAGTATCATTGCGCGACTACGGCTGCGGCCAAAGCAATTTTCAAATCCAGTGAATCTGGACTTCCCGAATCGAGATCATGTGGGCTCATGCGCCGGCAACCACACGCACCATGGCACAGTCAGGCAGCAGGGAAGGCCCACTTGCGATCAACGCGGATAATGCAACACACGACTTGTGCGCTCGAGATCGGCATTGGCTTCAACCGATCCCTGTGCGACCGCGCGCTGATAGAGGACAAGCGCACGCTGCATGTCCGGAGCGGCATCGACCGCCGGCAGGCGGCTCAGATAGTAGGTGTCGTAGGTCCTGGCCAGCGCCAACAGGACGTCCGCATGGGGCGAACTCATCGCGACCAGGAAGCGCCTGCGCGCTTCCGCCACGCGCCCCGCCTCGAACAAGGCCCGGCCGTCCATCAACAGACGGGCAATGGCTGCGGCATCCAGCGTCTGCTCGGTCGCGGGTTGGGTCTTCACAGCCGCCCCCGCCTTGGCGTCAGGCGCCTTTTGAGGCTCAGGCGTTGCCGCATCCTTCTCCACCACCGGGGCTGGAGCCGGTTCAGATGCAGGGGGCTCGACAGCCGGCTTCTCCACTCCGGAAGACGCCAGTTGCCCATCCCGCGCGTCAGTGTCCATGGGTTCCGGCTTCACAATTTCCGGCTTCGGCGCCGAAACGTACCGCTGCTCCCGGATCGCCGGCAGCACCCTCGGCACGTCGGTCGACACGGCCACCTCCCTCTTGCGGGCAGGCTCGCTGACATGTCTCCGCTTTTCGGTAGGTCTCTGTATCGGGCCATCCTTGATGGACCCGTAACGGTGCCGCTCATACGGCATGAACGATTCATGTGCGCAGGCCGACAGCCCGAATACACAAAGGGCAATGACTGCAACGCGCTGCCCGCAACGCCCCTTACCTCTCCGCATACCCCACCTGCTCGCAACTTAATCCCGAATTGCGAACATCCAGCGTGATTCGCCCCTTGAGGTCAGGCAGCAAGGATATGTTGTCCCCGGATATGGCCGACTATCCACAGGTGTGGCAAATTCACGTCACTCATGCGTTTCGGGATGAGGCGACAGCGCTCAGGTCCCGACTATGGCTCAGGCAGCCAGTGTCACGTCGGCACCGGACCACGTCTTTGGGCCGGTGCGGTCCGTGAGCGAAAACAAGCCGGACCGACTTTGAGCGAACCGGCATTGGTCTAGGCCTGCAGGGCCACCGATTGCGCACTTTCGAGGCCGAGCTTCTTGCGCGCGGCCACCCGCAACGTGTCGATCGGCTCACGCCGGCCGTCGCGTTCGATATGCCAGTAGGTCCAGCCATTGCACGCTGATTTTCCTTGGACTTCGGCCCCGAGACGATGGATCGAACCCTGCCGCCCACGGCCGGATCCTTCCAGCGCCAGCGTGCCGTCGGCACGCACCTCGGCCCAGACCTTGCCCCGCTCGTCGGAAAGCCGTGCACCCGGCCGCAGGATGCCAAGCTCCACGATTGCGCCGAAAGCCACCCGGGGCTCGGCCCGTTTCGGCACCAGCGTCGCGAGGCTTGACGGTTCAAGGGCGGCAACCTTCTTGATCCGCTCCCGCGCTGCCTTGGCATAGTCACCGTCGCGCTCGAGACCGATCCACCGACGACCCAGCCGCTTCGCGACCGCGCCCGTCGTACCTGTGCCGAAGAACGGATCCAGCACCACATCACCCGGATTTGTCGTGCCGAGCAGGATGCGATGCAGCAGCGCCTCCGGCTTCTGCGTCGGATGTGCCTTGCGCCCGGTGTCGTCCTTCAGCCGCTCCGCGCCGGAGAAGATCGGAAAAAACAAGTCCGAACGCATCTGCACATCGTCATTGCCGGCTTTCAGCGCATCGTAATTGAACGTCACGCGCGAGCGCCGCTCCTTGCCCGCCCAGATCAACGTCTCGTGGGCATTCGTGAAGCGCTTGCCGCGGAAATTCGGCATCGGATTGGTCTTGCGCCAGATGACATCGTTCTGCAGCCAGAACCCCAGATCCTGCAGCGCCACACCCAGCCGGAAGATGTTGTGATAGGAGCCGATCACCCAGATCGCGCCATCGCGCTTCAGCACCCGGCGGCATTCCGCCAGCCATGCCCGCGTGAAGCGGTCGTAGTCCTCGAAACTCTGGAACTTGTCCCAGGCGTCATCGACCCCATCGACAATCGTGTTGTTGGGCCGGAGAAGCTCCCGGTCGAGCTGCAGATTGTAGGGGGGATCGGCAAAAACAAGGTCTACCGAGGCATCCGGCAGAGACTTGAGACTCTCGATACAATCCCCCAGCAGAACGCGATCGACTGGAAGATTCTTGGCCTTGCGGCGACGCTCACTCATATGACGCAACTTCTCGACGACTGCCAGCCAAGCCATCATACGGCAGGCCGGTTGGATACGACTGTCTCGATTGATCAGGTTAACGGAATCTGACACCTCGAGGTTAAGAGTCCGTTAATCCCGAGCCTCGGCTGAGGACGATCATATCAAAAAATTTCTCGAACGAATAGCGAACAAACCGCTGTGTTCTTCCTCCGATGAGCACCAGGCTGGAAGTGTCGAATCGCGCCAACGACTTAGCTGTTTGAATTTTTTTTCATGGGCCGGATGCGCCGCCCGAGCGACGGCTTGTGCCTGACGAGATCACCCGCCTCGTCGACGTCACCATGCAGCGCCGCGAACCCGATGGAGTACCCGTCGAGTTGATGCATCACCTGATCGAGCGTATCACCAGCCGACCAGCGGATGCCCTGATAGGGGTCGGGCAATCGAGGCCGCCGGCGCATTCCAACCAGCCAAAAACCGCCATCCTCGGCCGGCCCGAAGACCACATCCCGCCCACCCAGTTGGCGGAAGGCCTGCCGGACATCGGCCACGGCAACCTCCGGAATATCGGTGCCCATGACGCAGACCGGTCCCGGACCGAGTACCTGCATCGGCCTTTGCATCCGCGTCCCCAGATCCCCCCGGCCTTGCGCGAGCCGGCCCGGCCCAACAGGAAGCATCCCACTCGCCAAGCCCGTGTCCGGCGTGACCAGAACGCGCGTTTCCCAGAATGGCTGCGCTCCCAGCACTCCGACAATAGTCTGGCACGTAGAACGGTAGAAGCGCGTCGCCTCCACCACTCCAACCTCACGCGCCAGCCGCGTCTTGACGCACCCTGCGATAGGCAGCTTCACCATGATGACCAGCCGGCACCGAAAGACGGGCGCGCCCTTGCGCACCTGCCGGCCGAGCTGACGAACCGGCCTGTTCACCACCCGGTTGATGTTGCGCTGATCTCTCAAAGTCTCAGGTGGCAGTCACCGGCTCCAGCACATAGCCTTTGCCGTCCTTCTTGATCCTGCCAGCTCCCGGCATACCCCAATGGTAGCCGGTCAGCACCGTTCCATCGGCGACGGCAGCATCGAATAGTTTGCGCCGCGCCACTTCCGCCATGGTCGCGTCCTGATCGAACACCGCATGCCATCCCGGATGCCGGACAAACAGCGACGGGATGTTGGTAACATCCCCCGTCACCACGACTTTGCCATCTCCCGCTGCAAGCTCGAAGGACGTATGCCCCGGCGTATGGCCATTGGTATTCACCGCCCTGACGCCGGCATGCGCCTCGGCCCCGTCCTCGACCTGCTTCACGTTCTTCCAATTCGGAAATGTTGCCTGGATACGCTGCGCCAGCCCCTGCCGCCCTTTCGGAAGCTTCGCAATCAGGGAGGGGTCCGTCCAGTAACTGTACTCGCGCGCTGGTACCGCAATTTCCGCGTTGGGAAACACCTGCGCGTTGCTCCCCTTCTCCATCAGTCCGAAAACATGATCCGGATGGAAATGCGTGACGACAATCGTCTTGATCTCCTCGTGGTCGATCCCGGCCTTCTTCAGGTTTGCCTTCATCATCAAGCCGGCCATCGGGCTCAACTGGCCGCCTGTACCCGCATCGAACATGACGATATCGCCTCCCTTCTCCGCGACAGTGACGGTGAAGGTGAT
>JBKDZY010000695.1:0-4502 GCA_047971765.1 Hyphomicrobiaceae bacterium
CGAGGTCCTTGGCCACGGGGTGAGCTGCTGTGCCAGTCTTGCGGGTGTAGTCGCCGAGAATCGTCAGGGCGCGCTTGTTGTTGCCAATTGCCGATTCATGATGGGCGTAGGCCAGCGCGACGCGGAATGACATCCGCGATGAGCGGTAGATCCTCTCATAGGCTGCTGTTGCCTTTTCGGGCTTCTTGGCGACGTCATACATCATCGCCTTGTGGTACCCGACGTAGGCGGTCGCCCAGGCGGCCTGATTGACCTTGTCGG
Organism: Hyphomicrobiaceae bacterium; assembly: GCA_047971765.1. Classification (GTDB taxonomy): domain Bacteria; phylum Pseudomonadota; class Alphaproteobacteria; order Rhizobiales; family Hyphomicrobiaceae. The sequence continues at coordinate 262 of JBKDZY010000695.1, forward strand.
CCTCGTTGATGGCTTTCTTGAGATGGCCTACGCCGACTTCCGCCCAGGCACGGGCGAGCGACAGCGTCAGATGTTCCATGATGCCGTTGCCGTCGATAGCGAACAGCTTTTCCGCCTCGGCGTAGCGTCCGTTCTTGACGGCTTCGAGCCCCATGATCAGCCGGGCCATGCGATGGTCCTTGGACTTCTCGGTCAGCTTGCGGGCCAACTCCACCGCGCTCTGCATCTGGCCTTCGGTGGCGGCCATCATCATCGCCTGTTCGAACAGGGACAGGTTGCCCGGGTCCTTCTGCAGGGCCGTTCGGAAATAGGTGGCGGCGGTCGTCGCGTCGTGCTCGTTGCGCGCAAACCGGGCCGCGAGATAACTGCCGAACAATGAATATGTCTCGACGGCACGTTCTTCGCCACGCGCCCAGACCGGCCGGATCATCGAGGCCGAAAGCAGCAGGCTTGCGATGGTGAGGCCAAGAACCATGCGTGTTACGGCGCGGGCTTGATTTTTCATGCGTTTCTCAAGCTTATCAAGGTTGGCAGTGAAGACCGGCACATTATACCTTCAGGGTATAGCAGCTCTAAATGCTTTGACTATCAACAACCGCTTGACCGGATCATGGCGTGTGGAACACCGCGGCGGGGGAGTGCGTCAAACTCCGGGTGTCCGGCCAGAGAGAACCTCCGCGAACACCGGCCTGTCGACGTTGCCACCCGACAGAATGGCCGCCAGCCGCCGGCCTGACTGACGGCGCTTGTCCTTCATCAACGCAGCGAAAGCAGCGGCTCCGGCGCCTTCCGCGATGTTGTGCGTGTCCTCATAGATCTGGCGCATGGATTCCGCGATTTCATCCTCGCTGACCCGCATGACATCGGCCGCGCCGCCCATGATGATGGACAGAGAATCCGTGTGCGGTTCGCGGCAGGCCATGCCATCGGCGAAGGTTGCGGCGCTGTTGGTGGGCATGGCCTTGCCGGCGGCAAAGGACATTGCGACCGTGGGCGCCGCGTCAGCCGTTACACCGATTATCTCTGTCTTGAGCCCAAGTGCGTCGCGGCATTTGATCAGGCCACAGATGCCAGAGCCCATGCCGATGGGGACATAGACCGCATCGAGTTCGCCGACCGACGAAAAGAGCTCCAGGGCGTATGTCGCGACGCCCTTGACGAGGGCGGGGTGAAAAGCGGGCACCATGTGAAGGCCCTCGGCAGCAGCCAGGCGAACGGCTTCGTCCTTGGCTTCATCGAAATCCCTGCCGTGTTCGATGACCCGAGCCCCGAAGCCCTTCATCGCCCGGTTTTTCTCGACCGAGTTGCCGAACGGCACGAGGATCGTTGACGGGATGCCTGCCGCCTTGGCCGCGCGGGCGATGGATTGTCCATGATTGCCGCGGGTGGCGGTGATGACGCCGGCGACGTCACGCCCGCCTGGAGCCTGCTGCAGGTCCTCCATGTAGATGATGCCACCGCGCACCTTGAAGGCCCCAATCGGAGTATGGTTCTCGTGCTTGAACCAGACCTCGGTCCCGGCGCGCTCGGCGGACAGTGGCCAAGCGTAGGCAGGGGTTGGTGGAAGCTGACGGTGGACGCTTTCGGCGGCTGCCTCAAGATCCTGGCGCGTGAAATCGTAGTTTTCGAGCATCTGCGTCGCGGCTCCTCGCGGCAAGCCCATGCTGGTGGCTCTTGGTGCCGAATAGGGTTGGCGTCCGGTGTAGCGGAGGCGGTGCAGAATAGCAAAGGCGCGGTCCAGGGATCGGCGCGCCGGTGTCGCGGGGTGAAATTTCTCGCCCGCAGCGGAACGAAATGCGCGCCGTTGCAAAAAGCCGTTCCCTCATGGACTTTGCCCCGATGCGGCGTGGGCGTGTCGCCGGTTTCCAGCGATGGGAACCGCGATCTGCGGCAAGTTGCCCGGTGTTGCGTGGCGCGTCTTTCGACAGTATCTGCCGGTCCGGATACGGCATCATCCGGGGGAAATGGGGCGCGCAATCGGTGGAGAGACGGCATGTCGGTTGGCGACATCGGCGAGTTGCAGGTTGGGCACGATTCGAGATCGAAATGGATTGGCGTTTATGTCGGTGTGCTGGCGACGCTGCTCGCCATCTGCGGGATGGGGGGTGGAAATGCCTCGAAGGATGCAACGCGCGCCAACATCGAGGTTTCGAACATCTGGGCGTTCTTCCAGGCAAAGAACATCCGCCGGACGGGGTATGAGCTGGCGGCGGACGCGCTGACGATGTCGCTGCACAGCCTGCCGCAGTTGCCGCCGCAGGCGAGCGCGGCCCTCACCGAGAAGATCAAGGAGTATCAGGGGAAAATTACCGCTTTCACGAGCGACAAGAGGAGCCAGGAGGGGCTGGACGAGTTGTTCAAGCGCGCCAAGGCGCTCGAGGCCGAGCGCGACGTGGCGTTGCGCAAGGACCCCTACTTCGATTTCTCGCAAGCGCTCCTGCAGATCGCCATCGTGCTGGCCTCGGTTGCCTTGATTGCCGGCACGAATGTGCTGCTGTGGATCAGTTTTGGTCTCGGGCTTGGCGGCACGGTGCTGATGATCAACGGCTTCAATTTGTGGTTCACCATCCCGGGCCTTGGTTGATGCGGCGGTAGTCGCAGCCTGGGCGCTTCGACTTCGTCATGAAGCGCTATCTTGCGGGGCCACCGTGATCGGACCGGCCTTCTGGTTCTTGCGTTTGCGCTCGTGCATCACGCGCAACGCCGTTTCGAAGGCGCGGGTGTAGCCGGTCACGTCGAACAGGGGCGATGTTTCGCGAGCCTGTCCAAGTCTGGCCTTCAGGTCGCTCAAGCGGTCCGGGGATGAGGCGATGTCCTTCACCAGGGCCGCATAGGTCTCGTGGTCGGGCGTGACCAGTTCGCCCAGGCCCGCTGCCGACAGAACGCTCGAGGCGACGCGGCTGGCGAAGCTGCGGCCCTCGATCGTGACGAGTGGCACGCCAGCCCAGAGGGTCTCGATGGCCGTGGAATGGGCGTTATATGACCATGTATCGAGGAACAGATCGGCACGGCGCAGGCGGGCGAGATGCTGTGCGGGATCGTCGACACGTTCGGCGAAAATGATGCGGGCCGGATCGACACCCAATCGCTCGGTTTCTATGCGCAGGTTGCGGACCGCAAATTCATTGTCGCAGCGGAGCCAGAGGACGGCGCCGGGGAGGTCCTTCAGCAGTTGCGCCCAAATGGCAAACAGGGATGGCGAGATCTTCCACGTGCTGTGGAATGCGGAAAGGACAACCCCGGTTTCCGGCAAACCGGCCGTGCTGCGCGATGGCGTCGCCTCGGCAATGGCTCGCCGGGATGCCGGAAAGTAGGTGTGCGGCAGCCGCACGACGTGTTCCGAGAAGTCCTTTTCCGAGCCTTCCGGAATGGTGACCGGATCGCCGATGACGTAGTCGATCCAGGGTGCGCCATGGGAGCCGGGATAGCCCAGGTAGTTGACCTGCACCGGGGCGGTACGATGTGCGAAAAGGCCCGGTTGTCCGAGTTCGGTCGGGCCGGAAAGATCTATGGCGATATCGATATCGAGCTCGGCCAGCGCCTTGGCGCCTGCCTCCAGCGAGTCGCTGCGGATATCAACGAACCGGTCGAACGCATTGGCCAGACGCTGCCTGATCGGCGCCTGGTTTTCAGGACCGTATGACGCGCCAATGATCTCGAACTGCTCTCGATCGTGCGTCTCGATCAGGTCGGCAATGGCATGAGCGACCGGGTGATCGCGGAAGTCGCCGGACACGTAGGCGATCCGGATGCGCTGGCGTGGCGTGGGACTGGCAGCGTGCCGGGGAGCGGGCAACGAGCCAACCGCGAACCGGTTCTGCGTGACCTTCCGCAGGATCACGGGATCGTCGGTGAAGGCGAATATCGCCCAGGGATCAATATCGGTGGCGCCGTCGGCAATGGCGTTCACCAGCGTGATCTGCTGGTCCTCGAGGCCTTGCCAATCGAACATGGTGCGACGGGCAAAGATGAGTTTCTCGAGTGCGCTCCAGTGGCGCGGCTGCTTTGCGACGACCACCTTCAGGAGGCTGATGGCGTCGGCATGCCGGCCCTTCAACCCCATCGAAAAACCGAGATTGGCCTTGGCCAGCAGATTGTCAGGGGCAAGTTCGGTGGCGCGCGTGAAGGCGGTGATGGCGTCATCGATGCGACCCTGTCTGGTGCGCACGACTCCGACGGAAATCTGGGCCACTGCGTCATCGGGGAAGCGCGCGCAGAAGCTGTCGGCCTGTTTGGCCGCT
>JBKDZY010000696.1:0-8354 GCA_047971765.1 Hyphomicrobiaceae bacterium
CGTCGCGCCTGCGCAGAAGTACTTCAGAAGCTCGATCTGGATACTTCTCGCAAGCCTGCTCCGACGTCTAGCTCTAACCATCTGACAAAAATAGCCTTTCTCAGCTACCTATGTCAGCCCCCAAAATAATACCGCTGGCTGCCGACACGGGAACGTGGGCATCCCCGCGTTTTCTGGTCCCGGTTGGGGGCGTCCCCCGGGATCCGAGCCTGCCGGAGATGCGCGGGCCGCCGACGAGCCAGGCTCGTCTGCAGTTTCGAATGTGCTACTGCAGGCGATACGATGCGTGGCATGCATTGCACGCCTGCATGACCTCGCCGAGTGCCTTGAGCGCCGCCTTGCTGCCCGCGGTTACACCGGCGCTCTGCGCCTCGATCGCAAACCGGCTGGCGGCCCGGTGCATGGTCATGCCCGCCTGGCGCATCCCGTCCGGCATGAACTTCCCGACCTCGTGCGCACCATGGCTCTGCAGCGAACTCATGCCGAGCTGCTGTTCGGCAGTCGTGGCCGCACGATCGAACGCGCCTTCGGCGAGCGCAGACGTGATCTGCTCGAGGGCCTGCAGGTGATGACGCATGTTGCGGAGCGTGTGTTGAACCAGACCGGGTGGGAACTCCACAAGTGTTCGACCGTCGATGTGCTTCATGGGCTTGCCATGTGCCATCCCATGATGGCCGTGGTGCTGCGCCAGCGCAGCGCCAGACGCAGCCATCGCTACACAGACAATTGCCGTCACCAGATGCGATCGTTTCATGCCTTGCTTTTCCAGCTGTCCTTTCAGGATCTCTCGGCGCGCGGCACTTCGGGCGCCTCGGGTCGCCCTGGCCGCAACACCACGCCACACCGCCTGCCATCCCGACGGCAAGTCATGGCTTTCTCGGCTCGATCAATGCGAAGGTTGATGTCGTGCGGTCGACCAGCGCAAACAGGTCCTCCAGCACCGCACGCGGGCCTTCAATCGCGATACGGCCGGACGACTGGGCTTCGTCAACCGTCAACTGACCGGTCACCAGTGCGCCCAGCGCCGACTTGTCGAGTGCGACGGCCACGTGAGCCTGCGGGTTGTGCCAATCCTCGATGCAGGTCAACGCCGCGTTCTGCAGGTTGAGGGCATAGCGCTCGCCGGTATCCGTGAGGGACCAGTTCACGACAACATGTTTGCCGTCCGCGCGTGGCCCATCCAGGTTGGTCGCCATGTAGTCGAACATCAACGCCGCGGTAAGCGCCCTGACCACATCGGGGCTGACCATTGCCTTGCTGGCGCCCGTGGGCGTGCCGTTGCGCAATTCATGGGCGCCGAGCAGATAGGAATTCCGCCATGTGGCCGATTCCGTCTGGTATCCGAGTTGCTCCAGAGCGTCGGCCCCGAGTGTCCGAGCCCGTGTGTTGGCTGGGTCAGACTGCACCACAAGGTTCATGGCGTCGGCTACCCAACGATATTCGCCCTGCTCGAAGTCCTTCGCGGCCCGCTCCAGGATGGCGTCGGCTCCGCCCATGTAGGCCACCATCTTGCACGCGCGTTCAACCGGCGGCAGCGGCGCAAGGTTGGCGGGGTTGCCATCATACCAGCCAAGATAACGCTGGTAGACTGCCTTCGCGTTGTGACTGATGGTGCCGTAGTATTCGCGTGTCGGCCAGTTATTCGCCAGGCCGGGCGGGACCTTGAGTTCCTCGGCAATTTCGGCCGAGGCATAGCCCTTGTTCATGAGCCTTACGGTCTGGTCGTGCAGGTACTTGAACATGTCGCGGTGCTTGGCAAGATAGTCGTTGATGCGTTCGGCGCCCCAGACCGGCCAGTTGTGCCCGTGGCAGGCTGCTTCGGCGCCGCAGCCGAAACGGTGACGGGCCTGGTCCAGGTATTTCGCCCAGGCATTGGCATCACGCACTTCGGCGCCCCGCAACGGATAGACGTTGTGGAAACACTGCAGCGCATTGTCTGCCAGATAGATGGTTTCAGCCCCGGCATGTAGACATTCATATCCGCCGGCGCCTCGGTATCGGGCGTCAGGTGGAACGTCATCTCGACACCATCTATGACATGCGTCTCGACAGGTTTCGTGATGATCATGGTCGGGGGAATGAGGGAGAGCGTGCCACGTGCCGAGATCTTGCCGACCGCGGCATCGACCTGCCCGCGCGGCCCTTTTGGCAGCGTGCCACCGAACTGGTACTGGGCGCGGCGCACCATCGGCAATCCGGCAATGACATTCTCGGACGAGACTTCCTCGATGAACCTGTCGGGGGCGATGATGCGCACCTTGCCGGCCTGCACATCCTCCTGCGTGACCAGCCCGCGCACACCGCCATAGTGATCGGCGTGGCTGTGGCTGTAGACGACGGCGACGACAGGCCGCCGGGGACGATGCTGGAAATAGAGCGCCAGCCCTGCGCGCGAACTCTCCACGGTGGTCATCGTGTCCAGGATGACGAGGCCGCTGTCACCCTCCACGATGGTCATGTTGGCGAGATCGAACCCGCGGACCTGGTAGACGCGATCCAGGACCTTGAAGAGCCCGTGGTTCATGTTGAGACGCGCGATGCGCCACAAACTTGGATTGACCGTGTCGGGGGGCTGGATCTCAGACAGGAATCCATAGTCCTCGAGGCTATAGGTGACGCGCCCGCGGTCCGATGTCACCTTCAACTGGTCGAGCGTGCCCATGAAGCCTCGCCGAGCGTCCTCGAAATCCCGCTCATCGGTGAAGGGAAGCTCTCGTGCGACATCACTGTTGCGCTTCGCTGTGTGACGGGCCGCCGGTTTCGGCTCCTTGCTCCCGGACATGTCCGCTCCTTTGGCTTTTCCTGCCGCTCTTCGATGCCCGACGCTATCGACGCCTCTGAACCATTGCAACCGGCAGGCTTGCGGTCGCAGCGCGCTGCTCCGTCCCCCGGCCACCTGCCTGCCGCAGCCCGATTGTCGGCTTGTTGCGGGAAATTGCAGCGCGGATTGCCCTGCAAACGCAGTGGAAGCCCTTCGGCTTGTCATGATAAGGCTGTGCTCGTCCGTCATCGTCGCTTCTTCGCCATATGCGGATTGGCGGGGCAACGTGTGTGTCCAGTCCAGCATGGAGGGTCAAGTCATGGCTTCGAATACACCTACCACCTCGGGCGAACCTGACGGCCGGGAGCCACGCGGCACGCTATCCATCCGCACTTCCTGCATGCCGGCCGATACCAATCCCGATGGCGACATTTTCGGTGGCTGTCTGCTTGGCCAGATGGATATTGCAGGCGGGATCTATGCCGCGGGAATCGCGAAGGGACGGACGCCAACCGTAGCGGTCGACTCGATGGTGTTTCGCAAACCCGTCCACGTCGGTGACGTGATCTGCCTCTACACGGATCTCATCCGGATCGGGAAAACCTCCATTACGGTGCACGTCGAAGCCTGGGTCATCCGCAAACATGAAACACAGCGGGTGCTGGTGACCGAAGGCAAATTCACCTATGTGGCGCTGGATGCCCAGCGCCGGCCCAGACCGGTGAAGGGCTGACACGTCAAACGGCGGCGCCAGCGCAAAGCTTTGCGCCAGCGTTGGTTTCGGGCGGGGGCTGGCTTGTTCGCGCTCACGCGCCGTATCAGCCTGCGGCTGGGCGCTCTGCGGGGGCGGCGCACACGCCGGGCCGCCGTCGCGGCCTGAGCGTCTCCGACTGATGCGGAAACGCTATAGCTTATTTGCGCTCACGCGCCATTGCGACGCGCAGGTCCGTCCCGGCGAACGGACGATCATCCGGCCCCCGGCTTCCCTGCCCGATATGCCAGGTGGTGCACGGCTGCAACCGTTCGAGCCCCCAGGCCGAGGCGGCGCTCATGGAAGTCCAACGGGGTGAACCGGTTTCCCTGACGAGCAGACCGCCCGGCCCCATGCGCCAATCCAACCGAAGATCGAGCGCAAACGGCTCACTTGGCGTGATGTCGGGGCCGAGCCAGTAGTAGGGACTTCTGCCGGGCGCATGATGCATGATGACCATCAGCCGCTGCCGCGTGCCCCCCAATCCGATCCAAAGCGACGGCAGTGCCCCGTCACGGCCGGCACAAAGCAACGTCTGCCGGCGCGCCATGCCAGCCGGCGCCGCGACGGCAGCGAAGCGCAGGTCGAGCATCCGCTCCTCCGGCGGAAACGCGACCGGAGCGGCAATCGTGCCGGCCTGCAGGCCTGCCCACTGCTGATTCTGGAGGGCGGCGAATGTCCAGTCGAGGTCTTCGCGCACCGCGCCGTCGGTATCCAGGACCTGGTAGCGCAATCCTTCTTCATCGACCGCCATCTGCACGCAATGCAGGTATTCGACACCTTCGGGCATACGATGGGCGGTGCCCGCGCCAGCCGTGCAGATCTGCAGCACCCCCTCATGCGCCTGGACGTCGAAAGCAAGGATGTGGCTGCACAGATAGGCATGGACGCCATGCCTCACGAGCGATTGCCAGAACGCATCCGCCGTTTCCGGTTCGATGTCGCGCTGGATCGGCCCTGCGAACCCGTTCACCGGAAAAGCAGGATGGTGCCCCACGACAAACTTGTGCCTGGCATCCCGATTGCCGGCCAGAACGCCATCCATCCAGGCGATATCGACATGGCCCTCGCCCCCCAGGCCGGACCACAGCGTGTGCACGAACACGAGTAGGAGATCGCCGCGTCTTACCCAGTACGACAAGCCCTCCTGTCCGGCCGGGCCATTGCGCGGCATGGCGAGCACCTCGCGAAAGACCTGCTCGCTCATCTCGTCGTAGGTGGTGTGATTGCCGGTTGCATGCCACATCGGGATCGCATCGCGGTCGAGCCACCCCATCTCATGTTCGCGCCAATGGCGCCACTGGGCGAGAAGCCCTGCGCGATCCTCCACCAGGCCGATGATTTCATCTCCGGGGAAGATGATGAACTCCGGCCGCGGCCCGAGACGCTGCACGACCGCATTGACGGTGGCGAACGTCTGCTCGTGCAGGGCGCCCGGAACACCGGAACACGCATCTCCATAGAGCACGAACTGATGACCGGCACCGCGCGGAATGAGAGCAGGGATGACGTTTCCAGAGCCGTCTTCGTTGGTCTCGTCAGGCATCTGGGAGAGGAGCCCCGCAGCTTGCTACTGGATATGGATCGGCAGCCCGAGCGCCTTGAGGCAGGCCTCGTGAAACGCCTCGCTGACGGTCGGATGGGCGTGGATGGTCTCCGCGACATCCTCGAGACGCGCGCCCATTTCAAGCGCCAACATGAATGCGCTGGATAACTCCGACACATTGACCCCGACCGCCTGGCAGCCCAGGATCAGGCCATTGTCCTTGCGCGCCAGCACGCGCACGAAACCATCATCGCGCTCGATCGTCATGGCGCGCGCATTGGCCTTGAACGAAAAACGGCCTTCGACGCTCTCGATGCCCATGGCCGCGATCTCCGCGGGACCGAGCCCGGCACTGACCACCTCCGGATCGGTGAAGCATACGGCCGGGATCGCGGCCTTGTCCCAGCCGGCCTTCCTGCCGGCCACGGCATTCGCGACCATTTCGCCTTGTGCCATGGCGCGGTGGGCCAACATCGGCTCGCCGGTGACATCGCCAATCGCATAGACGCCACGCATGGAGGTGCGGCACCTGTCGTCGATAGCCACGAACGGGCCCGACATGGTGAGATGCAGACCTGCAAGGCACGCCGTGCGTGGGCGGCGTCCGGCGGCCACGAGCACCTTGTCGGCGGGGATGCTTGTCTCGCCCGCATCCCTGCTTTCCACCGTCAAGACGCCATCCGCCCATCCCTTCGCTGCCGTCGAAGTCATGACCTTGATCCCCAGGCGCTTCAGGCTTGCCGCGACCGGCGCGACCATGGCCGCATCGAACTGCGGCAGGAGACCCGGCTGCTGTTCGACGACAACAACCTCGCTGCCAAGCTTGGCATAGGCCGTGCCGATCTCGAGGCCGATGTATCCTCCGCCAACAACGACCATCCGCCGCGGAATATTCGCGATCGCCAGGGCTTGTGTCGAGGACAGGATGTCTCCGCCGAACGGAAGGACCGGCAGCTCCACGGGCTCCGAGCCGGTGGCGATGATGATGTTTTCCGCGCGGATCCTCTGCTCACCTTCGGGCGTGTTGACCAGCACCGTCTTGCCGTCGCGAAACCGTGCCTCGCCGCGCACAACCTGGACACCGGCCTTGTCGAGCAGATGGCCGACGCCGCCCTGCAGCCGCTCCACAATGGAGCCGATCCACTTGCTGGTTCGTGCGGGATCAATGGCGCTTTCGCCGACGGAAATGCCGAGGCTGGACAGGCCCTGAGGCCGGCGCAGCTTGTGGAACTCGTCGGCGGCGTGGATCAGCGCCTTCGATGGGATGCAGCCGACGTTGAGGCATGTTCCACCCAGCGCCGCCTGTTCGACAATGATGGTCGGCACGCCGAGCTGGCCGGCACGAATGGCGGCGACGTAGCCGCCGGGGCCCGCGCCGATCACCAGAAGCTTGGCAGTCATATCAGGCATCCGGCCACCCCTCCACGAACAGCATTGCGGGTTTCTCGAGCAGCGTCTTCAGCTTCTGGACGAAGAGTGCTGCCGGGTATCCGTCAATGACACGATGATCGAAACTGCACGAGATGTTCATCATCTTGCGCGGCACGAACTGCTTCTCGTCCCACCAGGGCCGGATCGACATCTTGTTGATGCCGACGACTGCCACTTCCGGCTGGTTGATGATCGGGGTCGTGGCAATGGCGCCGAGCGGGCCCAGCGACGTGATCGTGATGGTGGAGCCGGTGAGTTCGCTGCGTTCCAGCGACGTGTCGCGGGCGGCGCTTGCGAGGCGGGCAATCTCGCGGGCGTTGTCCCAGAGCGTGTTGGCCTCGGCGTGGCGAACGACGGGCACCATGAGACCACCGGGCGTGTGGGTCGCGACCCCCACATGGACGCCGCCGTACTGCCTGAGAATGCCGGCCTCGTCGTCGAAATGCGCATTCATTTCAGGCTGCTCGCGCACAGCGGCGACAATGGCGCGAATGAAGAACGGCAGCATGGTCAGCCTGTCCTTGCCATTGCCACCGGTGGCACCGAGTTCCTCGCGAAGGCTCTCGAGGCTGGTGACGTCCACCTCCTCGACGATGGTGATATGTGGAATGCGCGCATTCGCCTGCGTCAGGCGCTCGGCAATCCGGCGGCGAAGACCGACAATCCTGATGTCCGTGACAGTGGTGTTCCTGCGGCTGGTGCCTGCCTTCACGGGCGCGCTTCCACCAGCCAGATGGGCATCCAGATCCTGATGCGTGATGCGCCCGGCGGGGCCCGTGCCACGGACATCCTTCAGATCGACGTCGGCCTCCCGCGCGCGGCGGCGGACGGAAGGTGCTGCTGTCGGCCTGGCCGGCGGTGAAGCCCCCTGATCGCCATGAGCGGTGGAGGCCGGCGCGGGGCCGGCAGGCGGTTCCGGTTTCCCGGCCGGCGCCAAACCGGCGCGCGCGTGCTCCGGGGCCGGCGCGGACGCGTCATGCAGCGCTTTCGGTTTTTCGGATACCTCGCGGGCCGGCGGCGGCTCCGGGGTGGACCCTGCTCCATCCGCCGAATCCAGGACCAGAAGGTCGGCACCCACCGCCAGCTTGTCACCGACCTCGCCGCCGAGCTTGACCACCGTGCCGCTGATGGCAGACGGGATCTCGACCGTCGCCTTGTCGGTCATGATGGCGGCCACGACATCGTCCTGGCGCACGAGATCGCCGACCTTCACATGCCATTCCACGATTTCGGCTTCCGTGATGCCTTCGCCGACGTCAGGAAGCCTGATTGCCTGCCGTGCCATCTCACGCCTCCATGACGCGCCGGAGCGCCCTGCCGATACGTTCCGGTCCCGGAAAATACTCCCACTCCTGGGCGTGCGGGTAGGGCGTATCCCATCCCGTCACCCGCTCGATCGGCGCTTCGAGATGAAAGAAGCAGGTTTCCTGCACGAGCGCGGACAGCTCCGCCCCGAATCCGGACGTGCGGGTCGCCTCGTGGACGATCACGCAGCGGCCGGTCTTCCTGACCGATGCGGCGATGGTTTCCAGATCGACCGGGACCAGCGTGCGCAGATCAATGATCTCGGCGGAAACGCCAACTTCGGCGGCGGCAGCCTCGGCGACGTGCACCATGGTTCCGTAGGCGAGAATGGTGGCATCGCTCCCGGCCTTGCGGATCGAGGCCTTGCCGATCTCGACCGTATAGTAGTCCTCCGGCACCTCCCCAACGTCGTGGGTCTTCCACGACTGGGCGGGCCGGTCATGATGTCCGTCGAAGGGGCCGTTATAGAGGCGCTTGGGTTCCAGAAAGATGACAGGATCGGGACACTCGATAGCCGAGATCAGCAGGCCCTTGGCGTCATAGGGGTTGGAGGGCACGAT
>JBKDZY010000697.1:0-3290 GCA_047971765.1 Hyphomicrobiaceae bacterium
CGCAACCGGGCCTCGATGTCGATATCGTGGATGATGACGGACACCGTCTGCCCGCAGGCGAGGAAGGCCACATCGCGCTGCTGGCTCCAAGCCCGCAACTGATGCTCCGCTACTGGCAGGACCCCGAACGAACCGAAGCCTGCTACATCACCGGTCCGGACGGCCGCTGGTTCATCACGGGCGATCGCGCCTCCAAGGACCAGGACGGATATTTCTGGTATCAGGGCCGCGCTGACGATCTCATCAATTCATCCGGCTACCGCATTGGCCCTCAGGAAATCGAAAACGTCCTGCTGGAGCATCCCGCCGTCCAGGAATGCGCCGTCGTCCCGAGCCCGGATCCTGACCGTGGCGAAATCGTCAAGGCGTTCATCGCGTTGAAGGAGGGGCAAGCCGGCTCGCCCGCCCTGGTCACCGAATTGCAGAACCATGTGAAAACGGCAACCGCGCCCTACAAATACCCTCGTGCCATCGAGTTCATCGACGAGATCCCCAAAACCGTCACCGGCAAGATTCGCCGCCGCACCTTGAAGGATCTCGAGATCGAACGCGCGAAGTCTCGACTTTGACCCTCGAAGAGGAGGAATTGCCGCGCCTTGTGCGAAGCGCGCAGGGGGAACCTTTTCGCTGCCCGCCAAACCGGCTAGCCTTGCCTGGAATTCACGCATGAGGAGCACCCGTGGCCATGTCCAGCGAGTACGTCAGCATCGAACGCGGCCTGGGGCCGGAAGGCCGCATCGCGCTCGTGCGTTTCGACCGGGGCAACGCGGTCAATCCACTCAGCCCCGAGGCCATGCGCCAGCTCCGGTCCGCCGCCCGCTCGTTCGAGGACGACATCGACACCTCGGTGGTCGTCCTCACCGGCAACAGCAGGGCTTTTTCCGCGGGCTTCGACCTGAAAGACACCGAGCGGCGCGAGAAGTCCGGCCTCGGCCTTGGCGAGCATCGCAAGTCCCTGCGCATCGGTCCCTCCATGTGCAAGGCCTGGGCGGACATGGAACAGGTTACGATCTGCGCCATCGAGGGCCTCGCCATCGGCGGTGGTGCCGCCCTTGCCGTCTCCACGGATTTTCGCGTGCTGGCGCGAGGCGCCCACTTTCGCATTCCGGAGATCGCGCTTGGCCTCAACATGAGCTGGGGCTCGATCCCACGCATGATGCAACTGATGGGACCCGCCCGCACCAAGCAGGCCGTCATCCTCGCCAACGAACGCATTGCCGCCGACGATGCCCATGCCTGGGGCCTGGCCGAGTTCCTCGCCGATGACGGCAAGGCACTCGATTGCGCCATGGATCTCGCGCATCGCATGGCCGCCATGCCCCCCATGCCCGTGAAAATGACCAAGGCCACAGTCAATCGCCTGGCTGGCGCCCTGGACGATCTTGCGAGCCACATGGACCTCGACCAGTTCACGCTCACCGGCCTGAGCGAGGACAGCAAGGAAGGCATCCAGTCCTTCCTGGAGCGGCGGACCCCGAAATTTCGGGGTCGCTGATCTGATCGGATGACCCTACAGTGAGCGTCAACCCGTTCCGCACCGCCACAGGCCTTTTTCGCATCGCCGACTACCGGCGCCTGTGGGTTGCCGGCGCGCTCACCGGCATCACCCGCTGGCTTGAATTCATTGCGCTCGGCATCTACGCCTACGAACTCACCCACTCGCCGCCCCTGGTCGCATTGCTGGCGGTCATCCGCATGGCGCCCTACGCCCTGCTCGGCTTCTTCATCGGCGCACTCGCCGACCGCTTCGACCGGCGCCTGCTGCTGATAGCAGCCTCCGCATTTCTGACCGTGACCATGGCCACCATGGCAGCCCTGACCACCGCCGGCATCGCCACCTACCCGATGGTCGCGGTGGCCACCTTCATCTCGGGCCTGTTCTGGACCATCGACATGCCCGTGCGCCGCCGCCTCGTGGCGGACAGGGCTGGTGAAGGTAATATCGCGGCGGCACTTGGCCTCGACAACGCCACCACTTATGCAACGCGCGCGCTTGGCCCGCTGATCGGCGGTGCCACCTACCAGTTTCTCGGCATGGAGGGCATCTATGCGCTCATCGCCCTGGCCTACGCCACCTGCTTCAAGATGGCCATCGGCCTGACGCGCGATCTACCCGATGAGACCGATGCCGCATCGGCAGGCAAAGGCCTTCTTGCAGCGCTGGCCATCCCGCACGAGCTCATCTTCAATCGCCGCTTCGCCATCATCATGGGCATTACGCTCGTGCACAATGTGTGCTCGTTTCCCTTCCTCACCATGGTGCCGGTCATTTCCCAGAAAGACTTCCAGCTCGCCCCTGTCCTGGTTGGGTTCATGTCGTCGCTGGAAGGCTTCGGCGGCACCATCGGTGCCATTCTCGTCGGCATCATCGGTTCCGAGCGCACCTTGTTCCGCTTCTACTATTGGGGCCCGGCAGCCATGATGATCCTCATCCTGCTGCTGTCCTTCCATCTCGAGCTTGCCACTGCGGTCCCTGCGCTTCTGGCAATGGGGTGCGCGGTCGCCGCCTTCACCGCCACGCAATATGCCCTCGTCCATGTCAGCGCCCCGCCGCACGTCCGCGGCCGCGCCACCGGCGTCTTGTCGATCTTCATTGGTTCATCCATGTTCGGCCACTACCTCGCGGGCCAACTGTTCGGCGCCTACCCCTCACCGGTCGCCATGCGCATTCTGGCCTGTGGCGGCCTCGTGGCGATGGCCGTGCTCGGGCTGCTGTGGTTGACAAGCACACGCCCCGCCACCAGGCCCCATCCCGAGACGCACTGAAATTCGCCCTGTAGCGTTTTCGCTTCACGCGGAAACACTCAGGCCGCGACCGCGGCTCAGGCAGTGTGCTCTGCGCCCGCGCGGGACCAGGCCATCAGGGCGGTGCGGTCCGTGAGCGAAAACAATATGGACCAATTCCGGCTTTACCGGAATTGGTCTGGCTGGACGGCCTCCGGCGCGCCATACTTGGGCACCACGCGTCACCCTAACCTGCGGCGCGCCTCCCAGTTCCAACGCTTTCCAATTGATCGGACTCAGCCATGAAAATCGGTTATTTCGACGACTTTCGCTTGGGCGTCATCACCGGTGCAGGCATTGTCGACGTGATGGACGCCGTCAAGACCGTGCCACACACCGGCCCTCACGATCTCATCAACGCCGTCATCGAGAATTTTTCGTCCCTGCGCGCGCCACTCGAGGCCGCCGCGAAAAACGGCAAGGCCATCCCCCTCGCATCCATTCGGTTGAGACCGCCTCTGCCACGTCCCGTCACCATCGACTGCATGGCCGTGAACTACATGGAG
>JBKDZY010000698.1:0-3183 GCA_047971765.1 Hyphomicrobiaceae bacterium
TCATGGCGTCCGGTACAAGGGGACGCTTTCGTCAACGACGGTTGATCACGCCCACGCCCGGTGCAGTGTCGGGGGAGGGTGGCTTAAGTCGTTTGGGGAACCTTGGAGTTGATAAGGTCCGCGGCGTGGTTTCGTCAGCTGCAGTGCAAGCCACTGTGCCTGTGTCTGGGACTGCCGGTCGGGGCTCTTTTCAATGAAATCATGAGCAAGCGAAGCGCCCATTATCACTGGTGGGCAGCGCGGCGGCAGCGGGACCTCCCTTGAACGGGAGCGGCTAGGAGAACGACGTGGCTCGTATCGCAGGCGTGAACATTCCGACGCAGAAGCGCGTCGTGATCGGTCTACAATACATTCATGGCATTGGCGGGAAATTCGCGCAGGAAATCTGTGAGCGCGTCGGCATCCCGGCTGAACGACGTGTCAACGAACTTACAGATATTGAAGTCGCGCAGATCCGCGAGACGATCGACCGTGACTATGTGGTCGAGGGCGATCTCCGGCGCGACGTCGCCATGAACATCAAGCGCTTGATGGACCTCGGCTGCTACCGTGGCCTGCGGCACCGTAAAGGCCTGCCGGTTCGTGGCCAGCGCACGCACACCAACGCGCGGACCAGGAAGGGTCCTGCCCGTCCGATCGCCGGCAAGAAGCAGGCGACGCGCTAATCTCTATCTAAATCCTGCCCTGGCAGCGCGCCCCTGATGTGGCGCATGCCGGGGTGGAACCCGTCAGCGGCCTTGCCGCAACTTTCGATCTGGAGCCCGCCCCTCATGGCAAAAGAACAACAGGCACGCGGTAAGGTCCGCCGGCGCGAGAAAAAGAACATCGCGTCTGGTGTGGCTCACGTGAACGCTTCGTTCAACAACACTATGATCACGATCACCGATGCGCAGGGGAATACCATCTCCTGGTCGTCTGCCGGTACCATGGGGTTCAAGGGCTCACGTAAATCAACGCCTTATGCGGCCCAGGTGGCGGCAGAGGATGCCGGCCGCAAGGCTGCCGATCACGGCATGCGGTCGCTCGAAGTCGAGGTTTGCGGTCCGGGTTCAGGCCGCGAGTCGGCGCTCCGGGCGCTGTCGGCCGCCGGCTTCCAGATTACGTCGATCAGAGACGTTACGCCGATTCCCCATAACGGCTGCCGTCCCAGGAAGCGCCGCCGCGTTTGATGCGGCCGGCCGCTGTTCCAGGAGACCGGCGCCGCGGAGATTTCCGGGCACCGGTCTTCAACAGGTGGCCACAGAGCGAGCCTTATTTGCTCAAACGGTGTTTGGCCTCGAACGGCTGATCTGCCAGCGCTTTCCACAGTCGCGCCATCGTGCGCGCCGATCACATTCATGGGTGCAACATGTTGCAGAAGAACTGGCAAGACCTCATCAAACCCGGCAAGCTCAATGTTGATGTCGGCCGTGACCGGGATCGCATGGCTACCATTATCGCCGAGCCGCTCGAGCGCGGGTTCGGCATGACACTCGGCAATGCGTTGCGCCGGGTTCTCCTGTCCTCGCTGCAGGGCGCCGCCATCACCACCGTCCACATCGACGGTGTGCTGCATGAGTTCTCGTCGATCGCCGGTGTCCGCGAGGACGTGACCGACATCATTCTCAACATCAAGGAAATCGCGCTGCGCGTCCATTCGGACGGCGTGAAGCGGATGGTGCTGAAGAAGGAAGGGCCGGGACCGGCCCGGGCCGGCGACATCGAGACCAGCTCGGAAGTGGAAATCCTCAATCCGGATCACATCATCTGCAATCTGGACCAGGGCGCCTCGATCCGCATGGAATTCACCGCGAACATGGGCAAAGGCTACGTGCCCGCCGAGCGGAACCGGCCAGAGGACGCTCCTATCGGCCTGGTCCCGGTGGACAGCCTCTACAGCCCGGTCAAGAAAGTCTCCTACCGCGTGGAGAACACGCGCGAAGGCCAGATCCTCGACTACGACAAGCTCACCATGTCTGTCGAGACCGACGGTTCGGTGCGGGCCGAGGATGCGGTGGCCCTGGCGGCGCGCATCCTGCAGGACCAGCTTGCCATCTTCATCAACTTCGAAGAGCCGAAGAAGCCGAGCGAAGAGCGGGCGCATCCGGAGCTGGCCTTCAATGCGGCGCTGCTCAAGAAGGTCGATGAACTGGAACTGTCGGTCCGTTCGGCCAACTGCCTGAAGAACGACAACATCGTCTACATCGGCGACCTTATCCAGAAATCGGAAGCCGAGATGCTGCGGACGCCGAACTTCGGCCGCAAGTCGCTGAACGAGATCAAGGAAGTGCTGGCCTCCATGGGCCTGCACCTCGGCATGGAAGTTCCGAACTGGCCGCCCGACAACATCGAGGATCTGGCCAAGCGGTTCGAAGACCAGTACTAGGATCATTATCCTGGCACCGCCGACCGAATGCCCCGGGGCTCTGGTCGGCGGTTCCTGTTTCCAGCGGCCGGGTCGGGCGAAACGTTTTCACGCGATGCGGGCGTCAATACCACGAGGCGAGGCCATAGAACCTCCCCGTTCCAACAACGTAAGGGTTTGACACGATGCAACACAGGAAACTCGGCCGCCGGTTTGGCCGCCACAGTGGCCACCGCCAGGCCATGTTCTCCAATATGGCGGCTGCCTTGATCAAGCATGAGCAGATCGTCACCACGCTTCCCAAGGCCAAGGACTTGCGGCGGATCGTCGACAAGTACATCACGCTGGCCAAGCGCGGCGACCTCAATTCTCGCCGCCTGGCGGCTGCCCGCATGCGCGACGAAGCGATGGTCAAGAAGCTCTTCGACGTGCTTGGCCCGCGCTACAAGGACCGCAACGGCGGCTACACCCGTGTTCTCAAGGCTGGCTTCCGCTACGGCGACAGCGCCCCGCGCGCCGTTATCGAGCTCGTCGACCGCGACGAGAGCGTGAAGGGCAAGGAAGACCGCGAGCGTCACGAAGCGATGCTGAAGGAGCAGGGCGAGGAGGCGTGAGCCTTCCCACTGCCGTGGCGGCGATCACTTTCCCGATCGCTTCCCCACCACATTGCGCTGGTCTCCGATGCCGGGGCCAGCGTTTTTCATGTCTGCGCTGGCAGACAGCGCCACCAAAGCTTCCGACATGCTGGGTGGGAAATTGCGATCAGGCCAGAAGATCGCGCAGCATGGCAATCAACGGCACATCGGCGGGCGGCATGGGATAATCGCTGAGATTGTTGG
>JBKDZY010000699.1:0-4125 GCA_047971765.1 Hyphomicrobiaceae bacterium
CGCGACCAGCCCCCCGTTTTCGTCGATCATGAGGTCCGGCACCCACCGGGCAGGCGCAACCGCAAGCCCCGCCAGGATGAGCAGCAGTCCGAGCAGCCGGACACGGCGACGCCACAGCACCAGCCATAGCCCGCCCGCCACCATCAGTAGGAAGCTCGTCCGCGAGATTTCTGGCAACGCCACCGCTGCCCCCGGCAAACCGGAAACGAAATGCGCAACCCACGTCATCACGTCGATGCCTCGGCCCATGATCCATAACGGAAGCCACTCGAGACCGAAGGGCATGGCAACGAGCGTCGCGAGCGCGGCAGGCATCACCAGAATGTTGCAGGCCGGGATCGCGGCGAGGTTGGCCAGCGCTCCGTATTGCGTGCCCGAATGGAAATGATAGGCCGCGAACGGTGCGACCGCAGCCGTCGCAATGGCTGTCGACGTCAGGATGCCAACGAAACCCAGGATCAGATATCCGATCGCGCCGCCATGGCGCCGCCCCCTCTCCGCACCACGGCCGAGACGCCAGTCCCTGTAGGCTTCCGCAGCGGCAACGAGAGCTGTCACCGCCGCAAACGACATCTGGAAACCCACATCGATCAGGCTCTGTGGCTCGATCACCAGGATCAACAGGGCCGAGATCGCAATGTTGCGCAGGGCAAGCGCCGGGCGGTCCATCAGGATGGCAATGAACATGACGCCGATCATGAGAGCCGAGCGGACCGGCGGCGGCGAGCCCCCCGAGATCAGCAGGTAGCACACCGTCCCGATCAGCCCCGCCACCGCTGCCCACTTCTTGATGGGGAACCGCAAGGCCAGACCTGGAAACAATGCCAGCAGGAAGCGCACCATCACGAACACAGAGCCCGCAAACACCGTCATGTGCAGTCCGGAAATCGACAGGATATGGACAAGTCCCGCCTTCCGGTAGGCGTCGGTGGTCTCCTGCGAGATGCCGCCGCGCTCCCCGGTGATCAACGCCACCGCGATACCGCCTGTCTCTCCCGCCAACTCCGCCGTGATCCGTTGGCCGATCCGCTGGCGCAGACGTTCGACCGGCAGCCACAACACCAGGCTCCACGGCATCGGCGCGTCGATAGCGACAATCTCGGGCGCCCGTCGGGTGTAGCCGACGCCACCCAGGCTCATGAACCAGGCGGATCGCGCGAAGTCGTAGCCACCTGGGAGTGCGGGACGGCCCGGCGGGAGCAGGGTTGCATCAACGCTCACACCGTCGCCAGGGGCCAGCGGTGGCCCGGATGCAGGCACCTTGATCCGGACCCGGAACGGATGCGGACGCACCGGTTTCCGTTGGCGCATGTCATGGACGCGCACGTTAATCCGCCGTGCCCCTTCGTCGCGGGGTTCCACCCGTTCCACCCACCCGGTGACACGCACATGCGTCAACCGGTGACCGAGAACGGGGGCCGCTGAAATATCACCCGCCACCTTCGCCCCGAGCAGGCCGGCCGAGACCCAGAACACCACCCCGCCAAGCACAATGCCAGGGAGCGTCCGCCGTGAGAGAAGCCCTCCCACCAGCGCGCTGGCTGTCAGCGCGCCAAGGGTCGTCAGTCGGGGCTCGACGGGCAATGCGAAATAGATGCCTACGCCCAGCCCGAACAGAACCGGCACCCACAGGAACAGCCGATCCGCATGGCCCTCAACCGTCGACCAAAGCCACCCCCCACCCATCCTGACACGCCACTCCACCTGCCCTGGGAGGTCCCGGGGGCTGCCACCGATGAAACCCGGCCATGCCGGCCCGCGGACCCGCCTTACCCCCGGGCGGCTATTGTGCTAGACGCCCCCAAACCCATGCACTCATGAAATCAGACTGGCGGACGCGATGACAAACTCCAACCAGAAATCTCCCGGCCCGGCGGTCGTGACCCGCTTCGCACCCTCGCCAACTGGAACGTTGCATATCGGAGGCGCGCGAACAGCCCTCTTCAACTGGCTCTATACCCGCCACACCGGAGGACGCTTCCTGCTGCGCATCGAGGATACCGACCGCGAGCGCTCCAAGGACGAACATGTGGCCGAGATCCTGGACAGCCTCAAATGGCTCGGCCTCGACTGGGATGGCGACCCGCTCTTCCAGTTCCAGCGCGTCGAACATCATCGCAGGATCGCCAACGAACTGCTGGCTGCCGGCAAGGCCTACAACTGTTTTCTCACGCCCGCGGAACTCGAGGCCATGCGCGAAAAAGCGCGCGCCGAAGGCCGGCCGATGGTGATCGAGAGCCCCTGGCGCGACCGCGATCCCGCCGAAGCACCGCCAGGCGTGAAGCCCTCGGTGCGTCTCAGGACCCGTCGCGAAGGCGAAACGCTCGTCAAGGATCTCGTGCAGGGTGATGTCGTATTTCCGAACAAGGACCTCGATGATCTGATCATCCTGCGCTCGGATGGTGCGCCCACCTACAATTTCGCGGTGGTGGTCGATGACCATGACATGAACGTGTCCCATGTCATCCGCGGCGTTGACCATCTGACCAACACCGCCCGCCAGACCCAGGTCTACGAGGCGCTGGGCTGGCCACTGCCCTCCTTCGCCCACATCCCCCTGGTGCATGGTCCCGACGGTGCAAAACTCTCGAAGCGCCACGGCGCTCAGGGCGTTTCCGAATACCGGACCATGGGCTACCTGCCCGCGGCGCTGAGAAACTATCTCGTCCGGCTCGGCTGGAGTCACGGCAACGACGAGATCTTCTCGACCGAACAGGCCATAGCCTGGTTCGACGTCGCCGATGTCGGCAAGAGCCCGGCCCGCTTCGATTTTGCCAAGCTGGCCGATCTCAACGGCCACTACATCCGCCAATCCACCCCGTCGGACCTACTGGCAGCCATTCGCCAGGTCCTGCCCACCCATCCGGAGGGGAAGGCCCTTGAAGCGGGCTTCGCGACCGCCGGTTGGGACAAGCTGGAAGCCGCCATCCCGAGCCTCCAGGAGAGGGCCAAGACGCTTCTCGAACTCATCGACGGCGCCAACTACCTGATCGTGCAGCGCCCGCTCCCCCTCGACCCGAAAGCAGCCAAGCTCCTCGACGGCGACGCCAAGGCAACGCTTGCCAAGGTTACACCTGCCCTAACTGACTTGCCCGGCTGGACGGCGCCAGATCTGGAGGCCGCGGTGCGCCGTTTTGCCGAAGAAAACGACCTCAAGCTTGGCAAGGTTGCGCAACCACTGCGTGCAGCACTGACCGGGCGTGCGGTCTCCCCGCCGATCTTCGATGTGATGACCATTCTTGGTCGCACGGAGAGCCTCGCGCGCATTTCGGACCAGGCAGCATGAAAAATTAAGCTTGAGCCATTTTCTGTCAGCCCCCTTTCGCTCATGCTGCTCCGCAAGATAGACTATGCTAAGGTTGGTACCGAACCGGCCCCAGTGCCAGCTCCATCGCGGTTGTGCGATGCGGCAATACCTTGGGGGCCGGGGCAGGATGCTCGAGGAAAACCGCAATGAATTCACATGACGACAAGGGCGCAGCAGCCGCCAAGCGCTCAGCCACGATGATCATCAACAACAAGCAGTTTGACATGCCTGTCCGGTCCGGCGTGATCGGACCCGATGTGATTGATGTCGCACGCCTTTATCGCGACACTGGATGCTTTACCTACGACCCGGGCTTTACGTCGACCGCCAACTGCTCTTCGAAGATCACCTATATCGACGGTGACGAAGGCGTCCTGCTCTATCGCGGCTACCCCATCGAACAGCTCGCCGAGAACTCGAACTTCATGGAGGTCTGCTACCTGCTGCTGAATGGCGAGCTTCCGAACAAGGAGCAGCTTACGAAGTTCGACACCACCATCACCCGCCACACCATGGTGCACGAGCAGATGACCCGCTTCTTCACGGGTTTCCGCCGCGACGCCCACCCGATGGCGGTGATGTGCGGCGTGGTCGGCGCCATGGCGGCTTTCTATCACGACTCCACCGACATCCATAATCCCACCCACCGCATGATCGCCTCGCATCGCATGATTGCGAAAATGCCGACCATCGCGGCCATGGCCTACAAGTACTCGGTCGGCCAGCCGTTCATCTATCCGAGGAACGATCTCGACATGGCGTCGAACTTCCTCCAGATGTGCTTCGCTGTGCCGTGCGAGCCCTATGTGGTCAATCCG